>NZ_JBSSEF010000001.1:0-201130 GCF_054061455.1 Thermostichus sp. OS-CIW-20 | reverse complement strand
CTGGTTTACCAGTCCGTTGAAGCAGCAACTCCGGGAAGTGATTCTCGGAAGCTCCCGTCTACGGCCCGTCAGGGCTTAGCGGGAGAGGATGTCACCTCACGGTGTTTTGAATCGAAATCCAACGGCCATCAGGTGGGTTCATCACAAGCGGTAGCCGCGGGGAGTGATCAGCCGGCTGCCGTAGCGAAAGGTCTGCGAGCTGCCGATCAAGACCAGGGTAAACATGTCCACCTGCTCAGGATCCAACTCCCCTAGCGTGGTGAGGTGGATGGCCTCGCCGGGACGGTAGAGGTTGCGGGCCACCGCCACCGGGGTGTGGGTGGGGCGGGCCCGGCGAAAGATCTGCAGCGCCTTGAGGAAGGGATCCAACCGCTGCCGCGAGCGGGGGTTATACAGGGCCACCACAAAGTCGGCCTGGGCAGCCGCCTGCAGGCGTTGCTCGATGGCCGGCCAGGGGGTGAGGCGATCCGAGAGGGAAATAGCGCAAAAATCCTGCATGAGAGGGGCTCCTAGGCGAGCGGCAGCAGCTTGAAGGGCGGAGATCCCCGGCAGCACCTCCAGGGAGGGGCGGATCCCATCCCAGCCGCTGCGGGCCAAGTACTCCAGCACCAGGCCGGCCATGCCGTAGATCCCCGCATCCCCCGAAGAGATCACCGCCACCTGCAGCCCCTGCTGGGCCAGGGCGATGGCGCGCTGCGCCCGCTGCACCTCCTGGGTGATGGGAAAGGCTTCGCAAATCTGGCCGGGGTGCAGGAGGGGCGCCACCAAGTCCAGGTAAAGCTGGTAGCCAATCACCACCTCGGCTTGGGCCAGGGCCAGGCGGGCGGCCAAGGTCAATTGGGCGGGATCCCCAGGGCCGATGCCAATTAGCCACAGGTGCCCGGCGCGAGGGGAATACTCGCGGGCGGCGCGGGCAATGGCCAGGGTACAAGCTCCCTCGCTTTCTGAGGTGAAGATCTGCTTGGGGCAGACAAGGGTGGCTCTCCCCTGGGCTGGATTGTCCTCTCCCGACCAGCGCTGGGCCGCCAAAAGAGCAGCCGCCTCCGCCACCGAAGGGGTGCCCACCGCCTGCCGCACCGCCTCTGAAGGGTGGGGAACCGGGATCCCTGCCAGGGCCGCGGCGGAGAAAAACTGGATGGGCCAGCCATGGGCCTGGGCCAGCTCCAAGAGCCCCGCCTCATCCCGTTTCAGCTCCAGAGTGGCCAAGCCGGCAACGGCCTCGAGGGCCAGCCCCTGGTTTTGCAACAGGCGCCGCAGGGATCCCTCCAGCCAGGCGCGGCTGGTGCCCCGCTCGCAGCCCACCCCCACCCACAGCACCCGCGGATGCCAGTGGACGGTGGGGATGTGGGGGCAAGGCGTTGTGTATTCCCCAATCCGGATCTGGGCCACTGCTTGGTCGGGAGCCGTAGTCAAAAGAGGATGATCCGCTGGCCAGGCCCGCCGCCAGAGCTGCGTGCCGCAGGTTTGCTCTACGGCCACCGGCTCTCCCCGCGTCAGGGCAGCAGCTACCCCGTTCCAATCGCCACTGCCCCGCCGCCAGCCGTAGGGATGCCCCAACACATCCACAGGCGGGATCCCCAGCCCTTCGGAGGCAGAGGTGAGGATCGGCTCGGCTCCCAAGGTAGCGGCCACCTGCCGCGCCAGCGCATCGGCCCCGCCCACATGTCCCCCGCAGAGGCTAATGGCCCAGCGGCCTGATTCATCCACCACCACCACCGCCGGATCCCGGTATTTGTCCTGCAAGAGGGGGGCAATTAGCCGCACCACCGACCCAACTGGCAAGATGAAAAGACAGCCCTGCACCTGGGGCCAAGTTTGGGCCACCGCTGCCGCCAGGGATCTGGGCGCTGTGGGATGGCTGGGATCCCCATAGGCTTGCCAGGGCCAAGGCAGCGGCTCTCCCTGTGGATTGGCTTTGCTCCAGCAGATCCACTCCTCTGGCAGCAGCGACAGCAGAGCCTGGGCCAAGCGGCGACCGCGCGGGGTGGGGGCAAACAGGGCAAGCTTCATCAGCCTAGGGATCCTATACTGGACTACAGAGCCACCCGCAAATGGACAAGCGCTAATGCCAACCCCCCTTGGACTGATGCTGCCGCTGATCCCCCTGGAGGTTTTGCTCTCCACGAAGGGGCTGATGTTTTTGCTGCTATCGGCCTACGGCGGGGCCATGTGGACGTTTCTGAGCGGCGCACCGCGGGTTTACACCATCATCGTGCCCGATCTGGAGCAGGCGCGAGGGTTTTACGAAAAGGTCTTGAGGCTGCCGGAGGCGGAGCTGCCGCTGCAGTACTACTACGGCTATGAGCAAAGCATGGTCGGCTCCAGCCTGGGATCTGCCTACTTCCCGGCGGATATTGGCCTTAGCTCCCGCCTTGATGCCAAAGCCCGCTCCACCTCGACACCTCTCGATACCGCTGGCCTCTGGTATCAGCTCTCCGACACCGTGCAACTGCACGTGATCCCCGGTACCACGGATCCCTACGGCAGTCTCTCCAGAACTCCCTTTGTACCTGCCTACGGGGCGGCAGCCGTTCGCAGCAGCGGCGTCCGCTATCGCCACACCACCTACGAACGGGAAGCCCTCAAAGCCCTCCTGAAGCGGATCAACAAGCAAGGGATCCGCAGCAGCGTCCGCTCCGAAAAGCCTTTTGTCTTCTGGGTGCGCGACCATCAAGGGCAGATCGTCGAATTTGCCGAAATAGGATGAGGGGATCCCCTAAGATTGTTGGGGAGGCAAAAAGTCGGCACCGGGGGGACGCCAACGGATGAAACAGATGCTGCTGCTGTTGCTGGGTTTGCTGTGGATTGGGGTGTGGGCTGGACAGCCGGCTATGGCTCTGTCGCGAGCCAAAGATCACCCAGCAGTTACTGTGCAATCTCAAGCCCAGCAATTTATCACCACCGAGTCGGGTCTGCAGTACTACGACCTTGTCGAAGGTACAGGGCCTTCACCTCAGCCGGGGCAAACGGTGGTGGTGAACTACGTGGGCAAGCTGCAGGATGGCACCGTCTTCGATAGCTCCTACAAGCGCAATCAACCTTTTACCTTCACCTACGGGGTAGGGCAGGTGATCCGTGGCTGGGAGGAAGGTCTGGCCACCATGCGGGTGGGTGGCAAGCGGTATTTGCGCATTCCGCCGGAGTTGGCCTATGGCAGCCGCGGCGCCGGCGGCGTGATCCCTCCCAACGCTACTCTCGATTTTGAAGTGGAGCTCCTGGCCATCCAGTAGGTTCTGGATATCCACCCCTAAGCTTGACTGGGGGTGGGGAAAGTCAAGGCAGGGAGATGGCATGGCGCTGCGGCAACTCCCTTCTACGCTACAAACCTGTCTCCGTCTGTGGGGCCCAATTTTCTCCCCAAAGCTCGCTTGCGCCGGCACTTCCGCCAAGTGCGGCAAGGGGTGGATCGCTCTCTGGTCGAGCAGAAGATAGTGGCTCATCTGGCCTCTCAGCCCCGGCTTTTGGCGGCCAAGACCATCCTGGCCTACGTGGCCTTCGGCTCCGAGGTGGACTTGGGATCCCTGTTCGCCCTTTTCCCTGAAAAGCGCTGGGGGATCCCTCGTTGCTTGCCGCAGCGGCAGTTGCGGTGGCACCGCTACCACCCAGCTGAGCTTGTTCCCAACCGCTGGGGGTTGCTGGAGCCCTCTCCCAGCAGCGAAGTCATCGATCCCGCCGAAGCCGAGTTAATCCTTGTGCCCGCCCTGGCCTGCGATCGCTGGGGGAGGCGCCTGGGCTATGGCGGCGGCTATTACGACCGCTTTTTGGCCTCGCTGCCGGATCCCGGCGTGCCCAAGTGGGGCATTGTCCCGCAGGCCTGCCTACTGGAGCAGCCTCTGCCTCAGGATCCCTGGGATCAGCGCTTGGACGGGATCCAGACCGAGGAGGGGTTTTACCGGGCGGGGGATCCCCTAGACTAGGGGAGATGGGCCTTGGAGAAAAAACATGAGCCAAGTTTGGAAGAAGGGGCTTCGCTCCCTCTGCTGGAGCCTGGGTTGTGCAGCTTTGGCGGCGCTCTTGCTGGGTTTTGGAGCCATCCCCCTGCAACTGAAGGATTTGCACCTCACCCCCTGCCCGGATACCCCCGAATACACCAACCTGGTTACCAGCAACGGCAACCCCATACCGGCCAGGTGCCTATTCATTGAAGGCACGGTGGTCAACCGCTCCAGAAATACTGTGCTGAATGCGGATGTCTTCGGTCGCCTTTACGATGCCAACGGCAATGAGGTTCTGCCGGAGCGCACCCGCCTGGGAGCCATCGAGGAGGTTCCCCCCGGCGAAAGCCCCTTCTCCATTCGCATCTCCGTGCCCGTGACCAGCCCGCTGCCTCTGACTATGGAGCAGTTCAAAGCCAGCGGCTTCAGCGGCACCGTGCGCCGTTAAAGCTGGCGGGTGAAGTCCACCTGGGCCGGGCGCCCCGGCAAATGGAGCTGGGCAACCACCGGCGGGGTTTGGGCGATCAGCCGTCCCCGACGGAAAACGTACAGGCAAGCCGGTTGCAGGCGAATGGCTTCGACAGCATCGGCAGCCTGGAGCACCACCAAGTCGGCATAGCAGCCGGGTTCTAGTCCGTAGCCTTCTAACCCCAGAATGCGGGCCGGGTTTTCCGTAACCGCCAAGAAACACTGCCGCATCTGCTCATAGCCTGTCAGTTGGGCAGCGTGGATCCCCATGTGGGCCACCTCCAGCATGTTGCCGCTGCCCAGGGGATACCAGGGATCCATCACACAGTCCTGGCCAAAAGCCACCGTCAGCCCGGCGGCCATCAGCTCCGGCACTCGCGTCAGTCCCCGCCGCTTGGGGTAGGTATCGTGGCGGCCCTGCAGCACCAGGTTCACCAGCGGGTTGGCGATCACCCCCAGCTCTGCTTCGGCCATCAGGGGAATGAGTTTGCTCACGTAGGCGTTGTCCATTGAGTGCATCGAGGTGAGGTGGGAGGCCGTCACCCGCCCCTGCAAGCCCAGCCGCAGCGTCTCATAGGCCAAGGTCTCGACGTGGCGGGAGAGGGGGTCGTCTGTTTCGTCGCAGTGCAGATCCACCCGGAGGCCGCGCGCGGCTGCAATCTCGCACAGAGCCCGCACCGCAGCTGCCCCTTCGGCCATTGTCCGCTCAAAGTGGGGGATCCCACCCACCACCTCCACCCCTAGATCCAAGGCCTTCTCCAAAAGCTGCACCGCCCCCGGCGAGCGGTAGTAGCCATCTTGGGGAAAGGCCACCAGTTGCAAATCCAGGTAGGGGGATACTTTTTGCTTGACCTCCAGCAAGGCCTGCACCGCCACCAGGTTGGGATCGCACACGTCCACATGGGCGCGGATGGCTAAGATCCCGCGCGCCACTGCCCAGTCGCAGTAGGTTAGAGCCCGCTCGATGACCGCCTCCGGAGTTAGCAGTGGCTTCAACTCTCCCCAGAGGGCGATCCCTTCCAGCAAGGTGCCCGATTGGTTGACGCGCGGGATCCCGTAGGTGAGGGTGGCATCCAGGTGAAAGTGGGCATCCACAAAGGGGGGCGACACCAAGCGGCCGCTCACATCGATCTCCTGGGGAGCAGTAGCCTGCAGATTTGCCTCCAGGGCAACGATGCGCTCCCCCTCGATGCCGATGTCGATTCCCTTACGGCCATCTGGCAAATTGGCCCGGCGCAAGATTAAATCCATCCCCCTCTTCCAAACCCGGCTTGACCATTTTCTCGCCAGCGGTAGCTACCTCAATGGCAAGCTCGATACAGGGATTCCAGCTTGGGCAGGTAAGGCAGGAGTCCAGGAAGCGGCGCACGATGTCTGACCGCCCATGCAGCAACAAAAAGGCCATCACCGGCACGTTGTTGCGGATAAACACCTCGTGATGGTTGAGGTCGGGGCTGGATCCCACCACCTTCAGTTAGCCGTCTACATAGGCACGAGCCTTCTGGGGGATTGCCGCCAACGCGCCGTTCGGCTTGTCCTGGTAGTTAACCTTTGCAGAGGATCTGGGGCCCCGTCGCCACGCCCCCATTGGCCCTGGGCCGGCGGCTCTCCCTCCCAGGCGGCTCGGACAAAGCGTGTATGGTAGATAAAAGCCTGTTTTCGGGTATTTCCTCGTCCCTATGCCCAGGGTTAGCGCCTCTCGCCAGCAGACCGACCTTGGTTTGAGCCTTGCCCAGGCCAAGGGGCTAAAACCCTATCAGCGCAAGCAACTGCAACGTCTTTACCAACTGCGACTGCCCCCCAATCGGCTGGTGACGGTGGAGTTTGCCCAAAGGCTGGGAGCCCTCACTCAAGATCTGGAAAGCCAGCCCATCAGTGTCTACCTCAATCGGCGGGGCCAAGTGATTCGCGTGGGGCTGGGATCCCCTTTTGAAACGCAGATCCCGGCTTGGGAGCTGCCGCGCCAGGGGGCGGAGCGCCTGTCTGGGATCCGCTGCATCACCACCCAGGTGGGCGAGGGCGGCCCCAGCCAAAAGGCGCTGACGGCCATGGCCCTGCAGCGGCTGGACGCCCTCATTCTCCTGTCGGTATCTCCCTCAGGAGGACGGCTGCGCCGCGGCGGAGGGGCCACGGGCTTTGTCAACTACGCTTATCTGGCCCACCTAGTGCCCCAGGGAGAGAGCCGCTGGCAGGTCTCCGAGCCTCTGCCGCTGGCGACCCTGGCAGAGCAGGATCTGCAGGAGCTGGTGGCGGAGTTGGAAGATAGTTTTCGTCGCCAATTCACTGCCCGCCAGGTGGATCCCCAGCAGGAGCGGGCCATCCTCGTGGGACTGCAGGAGCCGGGACAGAGCAGCGAAGACCTCATAGACAGGCTGGCCGAGCTAGGCCGCCTGGTGGAGAGCGCCGGCGGCCAGGTGCTGCAAACCCTTTGGCAGCGGCGGGAGAGTCCCAATTCGGCCACGGCGATCGGCTCCGGTAAGGTGCAGGAGCTGGCCCTGCTGGTGCAGGATCTGGGAGCTAACCTGGTGGTGTTCGACCGCGAGCTCACCCCCAGCCAGGTGCGCACCCTGGAACAGGCAGTAGGGGTGCGGGTGGTGGATCGCAGCGAGGTGATCCTGGATATCTTTGCCCAGCGGGCCAGAACCCGGGCCGGGAAGTTGCAAGTGGAGCTGGCACAACTGCAGTATCTGCTGCCCCGCTTAGCCGGTCGCGGTCCCACCATGTCGCGGTTGGGGGGTGGAATTGGCACGCGGGGGCCGGGGGAAACCCAGTTGGAAACGGAGCGGCGGGCCATCCAGCGGCGCATCAGCAAGCTGCGGCAGGAAGTGGAAGAGCTGCGCCGCCACCGCCAGCGGCTGCGCCAACGGCGGGAGGGATCCCAAATTCCTGTGGTGGCCCTGGTGGGCTACACCAACGCTGGTAAATCTACCCTTCTCAACGCCCTCACCCACGCCCAGGTCTACGTGGCTGACCAACTCTTTGCCACCTTGGATCCCACCACGCGGCGGCTGGAGCTGCCCGGCCAGCAGGCAGTGCTGTTGACCGACACGGTGGGATTCTTAACCGAGCTGCCTGAGCAATTGGTAGAGGCATTCCAGGCCACGCTGGAGGAGGTGACGGAGGCGGATGCCCTGCTGCACGTGGTGGATCTCTCCCACCCCAACTGGGAAGGGCACATCGAGGCGGTGGAAAAATTGCTGGACGAGATGCCCCTGGCCACCGGCCCGCGACAACTGGTGTTTAACAAAATTGACCGCCTCGATCCCGAATGGGTCGAGGACGTGCGCCTGCTCTACCCCAAGGCCCTGTTTGTGTCCGCCGCCAACGGCCAAAACTTGGATCAACTGCGCCACACCCTGGCCCAGTTTGCCGCAGCTTTTGCTCCCAGACCCTGCGGGGGTCGGCAGTTTGGGGATCCCTGAAGCATTTCATCAGAAAATCAAAACTTGGCGGCTCCTCAACATTTAGTTACATCACGGTTACGATGAGTGCAGAGGGCAGTTAGGTAAAGTTGCCATTTGGCAGAGGGGGAAAACATGGCCGTTACGGCAGTTGCACCGCGTTCAGGCCATCTTACGCTGCAGACGCTGCTCATTGGAGCCGATACCCTTGCCATCCGCTCCCAGGACTGGGATCGGGATCGGTTTGATATCGAGTTCGCCCTGGAAAACGGCACCACCTACAACTCCTTTTTAATTCGCGGGGAGAAGGTGGCCCTCATCGACACCTCCCACGAGAAGTTTCGCCAGTTGTACCTGGATCTGCTGCGAGGCCTCCTGGATCCCGCCACCCTCGACTACCTGGTGGTCAGCCACACCGAGCCGGATCACAGCGGCCTAGTCGGGGATCTGCTGGAGCTGGCGCCCCAAATGACGGTAGTGGCCTCCAAAGTGGCCGTGCAATTTTTGGAAAACCTGGTGCATCGCCCCTTCCGGCACCTGGTGGTCAAGCAGGGGGATCGCCTGGATCTGGGCAAGGGACATGTTCTGGAGTTCATCTCTGCTCCCAACCTGCACTGGCCCGACACCATCCTCACCTACGACCACGGCACGCAGATCCTCTACACCTGCGACGTCTTTGGGATGCACTACTGCGATGACTTTGCCTGGGACGAGCATCCCCACCTGCTACAGGCCGACTTCAAGCTCTACTACGACTGCCTCATGGGGCCCAACGCCCGCTCGGTACTCTCGGCCCTGAAGCGCATGGAGTCCCTGCCCCCCATCGCCGCCATTGCTACCGGCCACGGCCCCCTGCTGCGCCACCACCTGTCTGATTGGGTGGAGCACTACCGCACTTGGAGCCTGGAGCAGGCCAAAGCCGAACGAATGGTGGCGGTGTTCTACCTATCGGGCTATGGCCAGGCGGAAGCATTGGCCCAAGCCATTGCCCGCGGCATCCAAAAAACCGGCGTTGCCGTAGAGCTGGCGGATCTGCGGCTGCTGGATGCCCACGAGGTGCGCGAGCTGATGAGCTTGGCCGCTGGTGTGGTGATAGGCATGCCGCCCCAAGCGGGGCCTGATGCGGCCTCCACCCAGGTGCTGCTGAAAACCCTCCTGGCTGCTGCCCACAGCAAACAAGGCTTTGGCCTGTTCGAGTCGGGGGGAGCAGATGACGAGTCGGTCTACCTCTGCCGCAACACGCTGCAGGAGATGGGCGCCAAAGAAGTGTTCCCTCCTATTCTCCTCAAGCAACCCCTAGACGAAACCCTGCTGCAATTGGCGGAGGAAGCCGGCACCGACCTGGGGCAGTGGCTAACGCGGGATCGCACCATTCAGCAGATGAAAGCCCTGGATGCCGACTTGGATCGCGCCCTAGGCCGCATCAGCAATGGCCTTTACATCCTCACCGCCCGCAAAGGGCAGGCCACCAGCGCCATGCTCGCCTCCTGGGTGGCCCAGGCCAGCAGCGATCCGCCGGGGATCAGCGTTGCCGTGGCCAAAGACCGGGCCATCGAGTCCTTCCTGCAGGTGGGCGATACCTTTGTCCTCAACGTGTTGCAGGAAGGCCATCACCAGTCCCTAATGCGCCACTTCCTGAAGCGCTTCCCGCCGGGAGCCGACCGCTTTGCCGGCATCAAGACCTACCCCGCCGCCAACGGATCCCCCATCTTGGCCGATGCCTTGGCCTACCTGGAGTGCCGCGTGGCCAGCCGCCTAGAAACCAGCGACCACTGGGTGGTCTACAGCACCCTAGAAGCCGGGCGGGTCTCCAACCTGGAGGGCCTCACCGCCGTCCACCACCGCAAGGTGGGGAATCATTACTGATCCCTCACCCCCAGGGAGAGGAGAGGTTCAGCAGGGCTTGAAATAGCCGTCCTGCTAACGCGAAAACCTCCCCGCCTATTTCAATAGGACAGTTGGTAGACCAGCCCGTTGACATGGAGGAAAAAAGGGCTACCCTCTCCCAGAGGGATCCCGGCTGGCCGCAGTGGAAAAGGCAGCCCCTCTGGGCTCTGTTCCGCTTTCTGAGCGAGGCGGTAGAAGACCTCCCCAAACCCAGAAGAGGGAATCTCCGCGGCAGCATGCTGCTGTTGCCAGCGCTGGTAGGGGCTGAGTCGAGCTTCCCTCTGGTCGATGTTCGACGGCACAGGGAGAGAGGGCGATATAGCCGGCTGTCCGGCGGGCAAAAGAGCCGCTACCTCCGCTTGGGCCCATCCTCCCCTGGCCAAGGCCATAGCCAAAAGCCAGCCGCTTCCCCAAACCCAAATGAACTGCTGCATGACCGGATCCCTCGCTCTGCCTCGACTAGCCGCTTCTCGGGCTTTTTTGTCCGGCACTGAGAAGATAGCTCCCATCTTCTCGAAGCCAGACCGAGGGAAGCATGACGGAGATCCTGCCAAGCCTGTGATCTGGATCAGAACCATTTAGATCATCAGATCAACGGAGCTCCCCTCTATCCGCTAACTGATTTGCCAGTAGGGCTTGGGCTGCTGGCTCCCACATAGGCCTGCCAAGCCAAATCCAGCAGGCCATCCAAGACCGCCGCCGCCACTGCAGGGCCGCCCTTCCGTCCCTCAGTGCGGATGTGGGGCACCATGGAATCGGCCAGCTCCTGCTTGGCTTTCACCACATCCACAAACCCAGCCGGCGTCGCGATGACCAGGGCAGGGGATACCTCTTTCTCGGCGATCAACTGCACCAGGGTGGAAAGAGCCGTCTGGGATTGGCCAATGACAAAGATTGCCTCAGGGTAGCGCTGAGCTAGGGTTTGCAGGCCCCAGGCAGAGCGGGTCTTGTCCCTCTGGGGGCGGGTGACAGCTTCGCTGCCGCAGTAGATGGGGTTGGAGAAGGTGTTCTGCACGGCCCGCGCGATGCCTACCTGCACCATCGGCTCGTCCACCACAATGGTGGTGCGCGCCGCCAAAGCCGCCGCCCCAGCCTGCAGGGCTTCGTTGCCAAAACGGATGAGGTGGAGATACTCGAAATCTGCAGTAGCGTAAATAACTCGACGAACCACCTCATACTCGGCGGGGGAAAGCTCGTGCTTGCCCACCTCCTGGTCGATGATCATCAGGCTTTCCGCATCGGTAACATGCCACTCCATCGCCTCTAAACCTCGCCTGCCAGCCACCCTCAATGGCAGCATTCTAGCTGTAGAGGCCCCACTTGGCGGCAAAACCCGAAGCTAGCCCGGCGGCCAGCCCATCGCCCGACCGCCCAGAACGTGGATGTGCAGGTGAAAGACGGTTTGACCCCCGTCTTCTCCTTGGTTGATGACCAAGCGATAACCTCTGCTTAGGCCAGCTTCAACAGCCACCCGCTGAGCCGTCAGCAGCAGGTGCCCTAGCAACGCTTCGTGTTCGGGCTTGGCCTGGGCAATGCCGGGGATAGGCTCCTTGGGCACCACCAAGATGTGGACAGGAGCCTGGGGAGCAATGTCTTTGAAGGCGATGGCTCGCTCGTCTTCGTAGACAATCTGGGCCGGGATCTCCCTGCGGATGATCTTGCTGAAAACGGTGTCGCTCATGGGTAGTTACGAAACAATCCTGCCCTTAGCCTACCCGGTTTAGGGATCTCATTGGTTGAGCAGCCACTCAAACTCCTGCTGTAGGGATTGAATGGGCCCCACCCGCGAGATCAGCAGGACATCTTCTCCGGCATCCTGAAAGCGAGACCGCCACAAACTGACCAAGTCGGGATTGTTGCACCAGAAGCGAATAACCGCTTCGATTAGCTGATCCAAATCCCAGCCCCGCCGCGCCGGCACCTCCTCCAAGGATCCCAGCAGCGCATCCAGGGTGCAAGGGCGGGTGCCCAGGTACTCTACCCGACAAGGCCGCTTTGCCAGCTCCTGCTGCTGCCAGAAAAAATCGAGGGCAGGGGCAATGCCGATGATTTCAAAAGTATAAACCATTGGATCTGGTCCTAGTTTTCTTGCCAAAATAGAGACCTTGCAAAAAGAGGTTCAGAAACTCCTCGACCGATTCAAGTTGGGATCCCTTCCCAACCCTCTTCGGCCTGAACCTGAAGGTTAGTGGATGGTAGGCACTGATTATACTCAACTTGAGCCAATTGCCAAGGTAAAGAGCAGGTGGACACAGCTCTTTTGCCGCTGGCCACTACCTGGGAATCGGCTGCTGCGGCAAACAATCTTGTGCAGATAAGGCCGAAAACTGCTAGCAAACCAAAGCAAGGACTGCCAGCACTCCTCGAGATTTTTTGTGAGTTGACTCTGCCGACAAAACAGTTGACGCCCGCCTTTCCTGGAGGCGCCAGAGAGACGGTGGAAACAACGGCTTGGTGAAAGTCTCCGGCCTAGGCCCTTTCTTCTATCCAGGTCGGTATTGGGTTTTGCAGGTTTTGCGCGGCAGGAGAGCTGGGAGCGGGGAGATGAAACTCCAGGCGCGGCTGGCCTACCCCGTAGGTGAGGGTGTAGCTCCAGCTCAGGCAGCGCAACCACAGGCGGGGGTAGCGGGACTCCAGCCAGGGCTGCAGGCGCCGCACCAGCTTGGGAAACCAACTTCCCAGGAGGGCCGAGAGCAAAGCCAGTCCGGTGTAGCTGAAGTAGGTAGGTAGCCACTGGGCAAAGCCTTCCGCTCCTACTGCCTCCCAGATCCACAGCAGCAGCCGCGGGTTCTGCAGAGCCGCTTTGATAGCCATGCGGTTAAAGGCCAGCCAGCCAGCCCGGTCTTTGATAAAGTCGTCCACCACCTCAGGCGGCTCGGTAGTGAGAATGCCAAAGAAGCTGTTGAGGATGGCGTTGATGCGCTCGGGCGGCAGTACCTTACCGGTGGGCACCATCATGCCGCGGGAAAACAGCCAGGTCACCGCCGAGTTGCCCTGATAGGCGCGGATCTGGGCTAGGTCGGCCGCTTTGAGCAGATCATGGCGCAGGGCTGTGTCCAGTAGGTCACAAAGGCGGGGGCAGTTGCGCACCAGGGATCCAAACCCCGTAAAGCTCAGGGGCGATTGCAGAGCTGCCGCATCCCCAATTAAAAGGAGGCGGTCGAAGGGCTCTGCGGGAGCTGGCTGCTGGCCAAAGCGTCCGGGGATGTAGCCAAAGGTGGCTTTTTTCCACTGCAGGCGCTCCGGGTCGCAGCGGCGGTATTCCGGCAGGATGGTGAAAAAGTCTTCGTACAGCTCCAAGAGGGAGCCCGGGTTTTCCGGATGCACCTGGTGGTAGTGGAACAGGTAGAAGGTGAGATCCTCCCCCGGCCCAGGGAACAGTTCCCAGATGAGCTGCCGACCGCGGCTGATGTCGCCGTGGCTGGCCAGGATGTCGCCAAATTGGGGATCCCAAACTCCTGGCTCAAACCCCCCTGCAATGGTGGCCCCTACCGTGGGGCAAACGCTGTCGAAGGCGCGGCGGCTGTAGAGTTGCTGGGCAATGGGGGAGGCCGTCCCCATGGCATCCACCAACAGGCGGGATCCCAGAGAGAACTCTTCTTGAGTGGTTAGGTCCTTAACCACCACCGTGACGCCTTGCTCCTCGATGTAGGCCCGCTGAAACTCGCTGCGCTCGTAGATGGCACCACCCCTGGATCTCAAGATTTGACCACAGAGCTGCAGGAGCTTTTCGGCATCAATGGCCAGGTTGAGCACTGTCGGCGTGTGCAGGACGGGGGCGCGCACGGGGCTGTTGCCATCAAAAAACTTGTTAAAACCATCCGTGTATTCCCTGAGGATGAGGCTCTCCATCTCCTCAGGGCTGAGGAGGCCAAACTCCACCAGCGTCTGCAGCTCCCGCCGCGAGATGTTCCACTCCCGGTTCATGCGGCCAAAGGGCAGCCGTTCCACCAGGGCCACGCGGTAACCTAAGCGGGCCATGGCCGCGCCGTAGATAGCCCCCAACGCCCCGCCCACGATCACCAAGTCCCACTCTTGGGGGGCGGGCTCTGGGGCAGGCTGGCGAAATAGCACGGGGGGCCGGCAAGCGTGAGGGGATTGGACTTCTTCCCGCCAGCGTTTCTCCCACCAGTAAACCCGCTGCAGGTCAAACTCCCCGTTGGGGATACGGCGGAAATACTTCACCGTCTGCGGGTAAAAGGGCTCCAGTTGCTCAAAGATGGATCCCTGGCTGAGATCGACATCTGGCAACTGCGGGTAGCGGTGGGGAAATTGGCTTTGGATAGCCCTTTCCACTTCCTTTAGCCAGCGGCCCTGCTGGGGGAAAGGCCGCTCTGACCACTGAAAGATCTTGAGATAGGTGGTGTTCAGCCCCGACCAGAGGAAAACGGCCAGCTGCGCTCCGGATCCCTCTAGGCGTAGCCCAGTGGGGGTGAGTACCTTTTGGCTGCTCGCAGGCAGAGGCAGGTGCTCCTGCAGCCAGCTCAGCACTTGAGCGGTATCTGGGCAAGGGATCTCGCGGTAGTACAGGAGCTTGAGCACAGCGCCAAGACACAAAAAAAGCCGATCTTTACCCATTGTGACACGAGGGGATGCCGGAGGTGGGGTTATCTCGACCATCCATTCCCAGAGACGAAGGGGAAGAGGCGAACTAATGCCTCAGTGACGGGATCCGACTCCAAGGCCCAAACCCGAGCCTAGGGGGCTTCCCACTCGCTCCCCTCAAGCAGGAAAAATCGGGGATCCCCTCTAGGAAGCTGCAAAACACTGCTTCATCTCCTGCAGCACCTGAGCATCCTGGGAGGCGGTTCTAGCGCCTGCCTGGGCGGCCCAGCACTTAAGGCTTTCGATCTGGTCGCGGGCAATGGAGGCCAGGGGCACAGTTTCGCGGATGGCCTGCAGGATGTCTTCCTGGGTAAAGTCTCGCCGAGCGCCGCTGCCGCTGCCTCCAAAGGCGTTGTACATAGCGTCAACGATAGCCTGCTCGATCTCGGCGCCACTGAAGTTTTGGGCGGCTGCTGCCAGCTCATCTAGGTCAAACTCCCGCAGCCGGCTGGGGCGCAGCCGCTGGAGGTGCACTCGGAAGATCTCCTTGCGCTCGGCCTGGGTGGGCAGGTTGAGAAAGAAAATCTCGTCAAAGCGGCCCTTGCGCAGCAGCTCCGGCGGCAAGAGGGGCACGTTGTTGGCGGTGGCCACGATGAAAACGGGGCTGGTCTTCTCCTGCATCCAGGTAATCAGGCTGCCAAACACCCGACGGCTGGTGCCCGAGTCCCCGTCGGCGCTGCTGGTGATGTTGCCAAAGGCCTTGTCAATTTCGTCAATCCAGAGCACACAGGGGGCCATGGCCTCCGCCAGTTGGATCATCTGGCGCACGCGGCTTTCCGATTCGCCAACAATGCCGGCAAACAGCCGCCCAACGTCCAGCCGCAACAGCGGCAGCCGCCACTCGTTGGCGATGGTTTTGGCGGAGAGGGACTTGCCGGTACCCTGGATCCCCACCAGCAGCACGCCCTTGGGATTGGGCAGGCCGTAGCGCCGCGCCTCTTCGGTAAAGGCTTCCTGGCGCACCCGCACCCAAGCTTTGAGGTTGTCCAGCCCGCCCACGCTTTTCAGGGTCTCGCGGGCGGTGAAAAACTCCAGGATGCCGGTCTGGCGGATGGCCTGCTTTTTCTCCTCCAACACCAGGTCGATGTCGGCCTCGTTCACCTCCTGCTTGGCGGCCAGGGCGCGAGCCAAGACGCGGCGGATGCGCTCCCGGCTCAGCCCCTGACAGGCTTTGACCAGTTGCTCGCGGGCCAGGGGGGTGAGCTTGAGTTTTTCCGGGGCCACATAGAGCTGGATGAGGCGGCTGATCTCTTCGCTGTTGGGCAGGGGAATGTCGACGACGGTGATCTCCTCGGCCAGGTCGCTGGGCACTTCTAGAATGTGGCTGAGCAGGATCAGCGTCTTGCGGGTGCGCTTGAGCTCGCGGCTGAGGTTTTTCAGCTCCCGCAGGATAGGGGCGTTTTTGTCGCTGCTGGCGTTGCGCAGCACAAAGTGCAGATCCCGCAACACAAACAGGGTGTCTTCCTGAGGAGCCGAGCGCCACACCCGCCCCAGGGCGGCCATGATGGAGCCGCGATCTTCGCCGCTATCTTGCCAGCCCCGCACCACGTCCCAAAACAGCAGCCGCCGCGGCGGATCGGTTCTCTTGGCTACTTGCACGAGCACAGCATCCGCTGGCTCCTCTTCTGGAGAAACCAAGTAGATCAGGGGGTAGCGAGCCCGGATCATCAGATCCAGCTCCCGCACCAGTTCCCCTTGCACTTCGGTGGCGATCCCGCTCAGGATGGGATCCCCGCCGCTTTGCCGAGTGGGGTCAGTGAGATCTTTTACGGCTTCTGCCATCGGGAGTTAGGAGGGTTTTGAGAAGATTCTGTGTCTAACTTCAGGATAGAGCAGGGATCCGTTGCAGTTCGGCCAGCATGGCACGGGCGGTCTGGGTGGGATCCGCCGCCTCCATGAGAGCCCGCACCACGGCTACGCGGCTGGCGCCTGCCTGGCGCACCTCGGCCAGGTTGTGGAGGTCGATGCCGCCGATGGCAAACCAGGGCAAGTGGGCCTTCTCAGCGGCCAGGCGCACGTACTCCAGGCCGGCGGGGGGTTTTTCCGCTTTGGTGGGGGTGGCATAGACGGGGCCGACACCGATATAGTCCACGCCGCTATTGAGGGCTTGGGCCAGCTCTTCGGCATTGGTGGTCGACAGGCCAATCAGGCGCTGGGATCCCAGCAGGTGCCGCGCCTGGGCAACCGGCAGATCCGTCTGGCCCAGGTGCACCCCATCCGCTTGGCTGACCAAGGCCAAGTCCACCCGGTCGTTGACGATCATCAACGCCTGGTAGCGGTCGCACACTTGCCGCAACTGTTTGAGATCCCAGAGCATCTCCCTATCGGTGAGGTTCTTGCGGCGGTACTGCACCAGCGTCACCCCTCCCCGCAGCGCCTTTTCCACCACCTCCAGCCAGTGGGGCACCGGGCTGGTGACCAGGTAGAGATGGGCCGCCAACAGCCGTTGGCGCAGGGATCCCCCCAGCAGCTCGCTTTCTAGAACATAGAGCCGATAACGCATGTCTTTGGCCAGCTTGGCCAGGCCGGGTGCTACCCAATGACTGGACTCGGCCAACTTGCCGTATTCTTCCAAGACCCGCAGCGCTTCTTGCACACGGCTGCAATTGGCCTGCAGCAGGTGGCCGAGATCCCGCCGTTGCTCCTCTTGCGGATGGGAGATCTGGGTGCCCGGATCGGCAGGGGTGTCGCGGGCCAACCGCAGCGGGTCGCTGTGCCAGCGGGCCAGGGCTTGGCGCATGGCCTTGCATTCGCTGGCCAGCTCGCCGTTTTCTAGGCCAAAGCGAAACCACTCCTCTAGCACCCGTAATCCCTCACGAGCTCGGTCGAGGTTGGCATCCAGGATACGGGCGACGGCCTGCGGTTTCATGTCCCCTGCGCGTGGGAGTTTTAATCTTTTTTTTACTGTAAGTTGAAACGGTTTCTCTGGCACCTGTCCTAGCCTTTGTCCGAAAAGGAGGCAGGCTGTTGCCAAAGGGCGTTGAGGAAAGCCTGCTGGGGCGTGTGTCCCCAGGCAAACTCACGGGGGCCGCTTCCTTCTGGCAGGTAGGCCCAAGCGTAGCGCTCACAGGCAGGAAAGTAGCGGATCTCCCACCAGGGCTGGCCGGCGGCCACATCCTTCACCGCCCGCCAAAAAGGACCCCGCTGACGGCTAAGACGGGTCTCGACGAAGTAGGGCCCTTCCAGGCGCAAAGCTTCCACCGCTGCAATAAACTCGGCTCGTTGTCGCTCATTTCGGATCATTACCCTGGCTTCCCCTCGCAGGTTGGCTCTATTTTAAGAAGAGATTTTTGGTAAGCTACAGGATTCTGCTCGTTTAGCTCGAATGGAGGCGGCAACACCCCAGAGTTGAACTCCCATCCTCTACCCAATGAATCCACAGAATTTGTCGCGGGTGCTGTGCCTGAGCAATGGCCACGGGGAAGATGAGGTGGGCAGTCGCATCGCCCTGGCCCTGACCGGCCTGGGGATCTCGGTGCAAGCCCTGCCGATTGTGGGGGAAGGCACCGCCTATTGCCGCCGCGGCATCCCGCTGCTGCCCCTGACCCAGGTGATGCCTTCAGGGGGATTTATCTATCAAGATTGGCGGCAGTTGTGGCGGGATCTGCGCGCTGGCTTGCTGGGCCTGACGGGGCGGCAACTGGCTTTGGTTCGCCGGGCGGCGGCTCAGGTCGAGCTGGTGCTGGCGGTGGGGGACATTGTGCCTTTGTTAATGGCCTGGTGGAGCGGCAGCCCCTACGTCTTCGTGGGCACAGCCAAGTCGGACTATTATTGGCGGGACGAACAAGGGCCCTACCGACGCGCTTGGCTGGGACAGCCGGTTTCCGATTACCTGCCCTGGGAGCGCTGGCTCATGGCCCGCAGGCGCTGTCGCGGCTCCTTCTTGCGAGATGAGCTGACGGCCACCGCTCTGCAAAAACGGGGCCTCCGGGCTTTCTACCTGGGCAACCCGATGATGGATGACCTGGAGCCGCGGGGAGAATTGCCTTTGGATCCCGACCGGCCCGCGGTGCTGCTGCTGCCGGGATCCCGCCCGCCGGAAGCCTACCGCAACTGGGCCTTGATGATGCAGGTGGTAGAGCAACTGCCGCCGGAAATCCAAGTTTACGCCGCCCTCAGCCCTAACCTGGAGCGGAACCCCCTTCAAGAGCGGATCCCTGCTCGACGCCGCGACCTGCTCCTGGTGTGGGGAGATTTTGGCACCTGTGCTCACCGGGCAACAGCGGTGCTGGCCATGGCGGGGACGGCCACGGAACAATGCGTGGGCCTAGGGAAGCCGGTGGTCACCCTGCCGGGGGAGGGGCCGCAATTTACCCCCCGCTTTGCCGAAGCTCAAACCCGTCTCCTGGGATCCGCAGTCCACCTCACTTCACCCCAGCAGGCCCCTGCCGTGCTCTGCCGGATTCTGAGCCGCCTGGCCAGCGATCCCGCTTACGCCGACCAACTGCGAGCCCACGGGCAGCGGCGTATGGGATCCCCTGGCGCTGCTCAGCGCATTGCCGCCCAGATTAAAGCCTGGCTCCCCAACCCCGCTGGCTAAGTCCGCCCCACCCTCTCCATCAAGTCGTCCAGCTCTGCGTAGTCCGGCAGCGCCGTGTCGATGGGCTGACCTTGGCGCAGCACCACCCGGTCGTGCTGGGGTCGGGAAAGCAGCTCGTCAAACCCCCGCCCCTTGAACAGCACCAAGTCTGCCGGCAGGCCCACCCCAATTTGCCCTCGCTCGGTCAAGCCCATCATGCGGGCCGGGGTGGCAGTGATGGCCTGCGGCCAATCCCCATAGGGGGTGTCCAGGTGCAGGATGCGGGTGGACTCCCGAAACACTTCTAGGCCATCGTGATCTCCAAAGCCGTAGAAGGGATCCCGGCAGTTGTCGCTGGCGATCATCACCGGCACGCCCAAGGCTTTGAGCTCGTGCAGCAGCGTCACCCCCCGCCAGCGGGGCGTGTGGCCGGGGCGGCGGTCTTGCAAATAGAGATTGCACAGGGGCAGGCTGACCACGGCGATCCCCGCCTCCTTCACCAGGGCCATGGTCTGGTGGGCCACCTGCGGCGGCTGCACCGCCAAACTGCAGCAGTGGCCGCACACCACCTGGCCTGCAAACCCATGGCGCAGGGCTGCCGCTGCCACATGCCGCAACGTCAGGGATTCAGGGTCGTCTGTCTCATCGGTATGAAAATCCAGATCCAGCCCCCGCTCCTGGGCCAGGGCAAACACCCGCTCCAACTGCTTATCCAGCTCCGGCCCCATCGCCGCCACTCCGCCCAGGATCCCGCCCAGCTCCGCCACCTTGTCCGCCAGCTTCTCCCCTGCCGGTGTGAGAAAAACATCCAAGTAGGTCAGCGTCACCGCCTGCAGCTCTAGCCTGCCCGCCCACTCTCGGCGCAACTGGGCAAAGACTTCCCAGCTCACCTCGGCTTGAGGGCCCTCGCAAACCAGGTGGGTGCGCACCGCCTGGGATCCATGGGCGTAGCTGCAGCGCAGGCCAAAGTTGCAGCGGCGGTAGACATCCTGCCAAAGTTTTTCTCGCCTGCCGGCGTAGGCCCGCTCCATCTTGGCCCAGTCTTCCTGCTCGGCCCGGGTGGCCCCGGCAAAGGTGCCGTCGGGGTTGGGGCTGCGCGGCCACACATGTCCCTTGTCCAGGTGGGTATGGATGTCCACAAAACACGGCCACACTTGGCCCCGCCTTAGATCCACGCCGGGGATCCCCTGGGGCGGGATCCCTGTTGCCAGCCGAATTTGGCGGATCTGCCCCCCTTCGATTTCCAGATCCAGCAACACCAGGTTATCGCGGTTGGGAACAGCTCCTGGCACCGCCTCCTTCAGTACCGACAGGGGAACCTGAGCATTCAGCAGCCAGTAGTGGGCAACGCCGGGGATCTGCATGGCGGGCAACGAAAAAAGCAGCTCTCCATCGTAAAGGGATCCCGGCCTATCCAGATGAATCCAGTGCTACAGCAGCTAGGCAAACTGGCCCACCACCTGCATGGCAAAACTGAGCAAAATGAAGGCCAGCCAGGGGGAAAAGTCCAAGCCGCCGATGGGGGGGATGAGGCCGCGGAAGAGGTTGAGATAGGGATCCGTGAGCTGGCTGAGCACCGACAGAATGGGGTTAGACCAGTTCAGTTGCGGGAACCAGCTCAGCAAAATCCGCACAATCAACAGCGCGTTGTAAATGACGATGAACTGGTAAAGGGAGCGAAACAGCAAAGACGCGGCACTGCCGTAGACCAGCCCCAGAGAGAGGCCGTCTGTCCAAGGGAGAGGGAGCAACAAAGGGCTGAGCATCATGGTTAGAAACAGCGAGGGAACAACTCTTCAACAACTTAAGCGCTGTCGGCAGAGGCAGACCTGATCCAGGAGAGCAACTCAGCCGAGAGGCGAGAACGCTGGCACTCCCCAGAGGAGAAAGCCAGTGCCGCCTCTAGTTTGGCATGGACAGGGGTCCCCTGCTTAAGGCTTTTCCTCGACAGCGCTAGAAGATATCTCCTTGACGAGCAGTTGTGCGCGGGTGGCCTGGATCGCCTCGTTCAACTCGGCAATCTTGGCTTCGAGGGTGCGGCGGGCCTGGGCAATCCGCTCTGTTTCCTGTTCCCACTCCCTCCAGTCGCCGGAGCTGGGCACAGCCGGCTCACCCGAGGCTCGGAGGCGCGGTCGTTCAGGAGGGACAGAGGTGCCGTTGAGACGGTCGGGATCCCGGCGCTGGCCTTCGGCGGATCCCTTGCTTAGTCGGGGGGCCAGCACAAAGGCGATCACCCCGCCGATGATCCCGCCCAACACAGCGCCGGCTACCACACCGGCAATGAAGTCGCCTTTCTGATCTGCCACGCTTTTGTCCAGCTCACCAAACTTAAGCTATCTTTTTCCGTTTTACCTTTCCTGTCCCACTCCCGCCAGCCAATTCGGCCAGGGCTGGGGAAGTCGCCAGGGGCTGAGCCGCTCCAGGTGGGCCTGCACCTGTTCCCTCAACTCGGCCAAAGTATGTTGCAGATCGCTGGTTGAGGGCAGGGATCCCAGTGCCGCCTGCCAGAGGTGAGTTGGAGACAAGTCGGGGCTGATCACATGCCACAGCCGCTGCAGCTCCTCAAAGTGAAGGCGGTCATCTTCCGTGAGAGAAAGCACCAACTGGCGGCGCAGTTCACGGGCCTCCTCCGACATCAGGTAGCGCAAACCCATGCGGGCGGTGGGTACCCAATCCAGCCCCCCATCGCTGCGGGCAATTTGGATCAGGTTCTCCAAGCGGTTCCAGCGGAACTTGCCATCTTTAATTAGCACTTGCAGCAGCCGCTGGCGAATGCGGGGCGATTCGTCCGTCAGCAGGCGCTTGGCCACATAGGGATAGGCCACGCCGACAATGCGAAACTGCGGATAGAGGCTGAGGGCCACCCCCTCTTGGGTAACCAAAGAGCGGATGACCAACGCAAAGTGGGAGGGCACCTGAAAGGGGTAGCGGTACATCAAATCGGAGAACTGGTCGGTGGCGGTTTTGAAGTTAAAGTTGCCCACCTCCTGGTTCAACACATCCGCCAACACCGTCTCCAAAGCAGGGATCAGCTCTTGACGGTTGACATCCGGCTGTAAAAAGCCCAAGTGAATAAAATCGTCGATCAAGGCGTCGTAGTCGCGATCCACCAGGTGAACCAGCGCGTCCACCAGGTACTCCTTCATTTCTTCGGTGAGCTGATCCATCATGCCAAAGTCGATGTAGGCCAGGCGGCCATCGGGGAGGGCAAACAGGTTGCCCGGATGGGGATCGGCGTGGAAAAAGCCGTATTCCAGCAACTGCTTCAGTCCGGCCACCACGCCGATGCGCACCAGTTGTTTCACCTCCAAGTTGGCCGCCCGAATGCGCTCCACATCGGTGAGCTTGATGCCGTCAATCCACTCCAGGGTCAACACCCGGCGGGTGCTGTAGGCCCAAAAGATGCGCGGCACATACACATCGGGATCGCCGCGAAAGTATTCGGCAAAGCGCTCGCAGTTCCGTCCCTCCTGCAGGTAGTCGATCTCCTCAAACAGCTTGCGACCAAACTCATCCACCACCGCCGTCAAGGTGTTGCCCAGGTTCAGGGGCAGCCAAGGCCCCAGCCAGGTGGAGGCCCAGCGGATGAGGTACAGATCCAGGCTCAGCCGCTCCCGCAGGTGGGGCCGTTGCACCTTCACCGCCACCCATTCGCCACTGTGCAGTTGCGCTTTGTAAACTTGGCCCAAGCTGGCGGCAGCCACCGGCTCGGGCGAGATCTGGGCGTAGATCTCGGTGATCGGACGGCCCAACTCTGACTCAATGCGGGCAAACGCCTCCTGGGAAGGAAAGCTGGGCAATTGATCCTGCAGCTTGGTGAGCTCTTCCAAGTAGTCTTTGCGCACCAAGTCCGGTCGCGTCGAGAGGGCCTGCCCCACCTTGATGAAGGTAGGCCCTAGGTCAGTGAGCAGCTTGCGCAACTGCTCTGCCCGCTGGGGCACTTTGCGATCGCCCTGTCCCCAAAGCTGATCCCAGCGTAGACAGAGAACAAACCAGAGGAGGGGCCAGAGAATGGCCAGCGCCCGACCCATCACCCGGAGCAGGCGCCAGCGGTAGTAACGAGTGATGAATTGCGGATCGTAAACTTCTAGGTCGGCAATGGAGGAAATCCTGTTAACCACGCTCAAGGGATCTCACAATCTGTTTTTAAAGCTCTTAATATCTATCGTAATCTATCGTAATGGCAAAAGCCTCTTGTTTTCTCTTATCTTGCTTAACAGCTTGCTTAACAGCGCCTCCTCAGCGTTCGCCAGCCAGGTTCTCGGCCAAAGCCGGCTTCCCCCGATCAAATGACGGTGTTGTCCGGGATCACCGAGTCCTTGATGATGGTGACGATGCCGTTGCTGATCCAGATCCCTTCCTCTTCCCGCTGCGCTTCGCTGACGTGATCCTTGTTGAGGATGCGGACATTGCGCCCGATGCGGGCGTTTTTGTCCACGATGGCGTTGACGATGTGGGAGTTGGCGCCGATGCCCACCGGTGGGATCCCAGCCTCCAGCTTGGCCTGCCGCTCTTCTGCCGACTCGTAGTAATCGGCCCCCATGACCAGGGTATTCTCTACAATGGTATTGGCCTCCAGGCGGCTGCGAATGCCGATGATGGAATTGCGAATTTGAGCATTTTTGATGATGCAACCGTCGGCAATCATGGAGTTGACGATCTGGGAATCGAGGATTTTGTTGGGGGGCAAAAAGCGTGGGCGGGTGTAGATGGGCATTTCGCTGTCAAAGAAGCTGAAGGGAGGGTTGGGCTGCTGCACCAGCGCCAGGTTGGCTCGATAAAAAGCCTCGATGGTGCCGATGTCCTCCCAGTAGCCCTTGAACGGGTAGGCCTGCAGATGGTACTTGCCGATGGCTGACGGCAGCACCTCTTTGCCGAAGTCGGTGTGCTCCTTCACCTTCAGCATCTCGATGAGGGCCTCCCGCCTGAATACATAGATGCCCATCGAGGCGATGTAGGGCTTGGCTTTGGCCTCTTCCGGGCTGAGGCCGAGGGCTTGGGTATCCACCTGACAGGCTTTCAGCAGCTCCCCTTGCGGCTTTTCTTTGAAATCGACGATCCGTCCATCGGCGTCGATCTTGAGCAAGCCAAAACCCGAAGCCACTTTTTCTTCGCAGGGGAGCACCGCCAGCGTCACATCGGCTCCGGTTTGCCGGTGATAGTGAATAAAGGGGCGGTAGTCCATGCGGTAGAGGTGATCCCCCGATAGGATGAGGAAGTCCCGCGGCTTCCAGGAGTCCATCAGCCAGAGATATTGGCGCACAGCGTCGGCGGTGCCCTGGAACCAGTCGGGGTTATCGGGGGTTTGCTGGGCCGCTAGGATATCTACAAAGCCGCCGGTGAAGGGAGACAGGCGGTAGGTATTGATGATGTGGCGGTTTAGCGAGGCGGAGTTGAACTGCGTGAGGACGTAGATCTTATCGATATCGGAATTGATACAGTTGCTAACCGGAACGTCGATAAGGCGATACTTGCCTGCTAGAGGTACAGCCGGCTTGGCGCGGCGCTTGGTTAGAGGATAGAGGCGGGTGCCCCGCCCACCGCCTAGGATAATTGCCAGTACATCGCGCATGGTGGTTCTCCACCAGGTTACACCCAATAGCATAGACCGCGGCGAGGGGAAGCGGCTGCAACGGCCCTGGGGAAGCTGATGGCACGCATCCTGGCCTTTACCAACAACAAGGGCGGCACTGGCAAGTCCACCCTCTGCGTCCACGCGGCCCAGTTGACGGCCCAGCGGGGCCACGCCGTTCTGCTAGTCGATCTCACCTCCCAAACCACCGCCAGCAGCTTTTACCTCGAAGAGGCCGGATCCCTTCCCCCAGAGGAGACCGTTTGGGCTAGCCTCCACCCTCACCACCAGCGGCCTCTGGAGGAAGTCATCTATTGCACCGACAAGGGAGTGGATGTGGCGCCCTCCCACCGCACCATGGCCGAAGTGGCAGCCCACCTAGCGGCTTCCGGGGAGGCGGGCCAAAACCTCCTCCAGCGTCAACTGGATCCCTTGCTGTCGGAGTACGACTTTATCTTTCTCGACACGCCAGGGGAGCTGAATGCCCTCACCGCCAATGCTTTGCGGGCAGCCCAGCGGGTGTTGATCCCGACACGGCTCAACCGCGTCGACTTCTCTTGTACAGAGGTGACCCTGCGCTATGTCGAGTCCCTGAAGGGCGAGTTGAGCCAAGTCCGCGCCATCTTGACCATGCTGGACGACCGCTACTTGCCAGGGGGCATCTGGTCCGGATCCCATACCGGGCAATTGTATGTGCAAGCGCAACAGATTTTTGCGGATGTGCTTTCACCCGTTACCATTCCAGATAGCAGCGATTTGCGCACCGCTTTTGACTACGGCTTGACGGTCATGGACTATCGGCCTGGCTCGGTGGTGTGTCAGCGATTGGAGCAGTTTGTCGAACATGAGGTGCTCTTGTGACTGGATCGAACCGTAGCCTCTTTCCTTCTTCGGGAGAAACTTCCCGCACTCGGCGCAAGGCCAGTGCTAAAACCAGTTCAGAGCCCACCCCTGCAGAATCTACTCCCACGGGCGAGGAGCCGACAACGATGTCTTCTCAGTCTCCTACAGAACCAGCCCCAGAATCGCCGGACCTTGAAACCCTCAAAAGCCAACTGGCCGAAGCTCAACAACTTTTGCAGGACTACCAAAACAAAGTCTCTGCCCTGCAAGCTCAGCTACAGCAAGTCACTGCCCACCGCGACGAATTGCAGAAGGCGCTGGCCCAGTTACAGGCGGTGGCCGAGGAGCGGGCCAAGACCATTCAGGAACTGCAAAGCCGCCGAGGGCAAGTCGCACCTTTACCCAAGCCGCAACCCCAGCCTTCGCCTCTGCACGCGCAAAAGAAGATCATGAATCGGCCCATCTTTGACAACGTGTCGCCCACCGACGAAGATATGCCCCCCTACATGCTGGACTAGGCAGTTGGTACTAGTCTGGATTGCGCCGGAGGAAAGGAGGGTGTAGGGTTAGGGATCCCTGTCTGCTCGGTTGCCGTTCCGGTCTGCACGCTATGACTCCATCCCAGGCGAAGATGACTGTTTCTGGCGATGCCATTCCGCCCCACGGGGGCACCTTGGTCAACCGCATTGCCTCCCCTGAGCAGGCGCAGGAGCTGCGCTCCAAAGCTGAACACTGCCCCATCCTCCACCTCGACGAGCGGGCCCAGTCGGATCTGGAGATGATCGCCATCGGGGGCTTCAGCCCGCTCACCGGCTTCATGGGGCGGGAAGATTACCAGTCGGTTCTGGAGACGATGCACCTGGCCAACGGCCTGGCTTGGTCGCTGCCGGTAACGCTGCCGGTCTCTGCCGAGATAGCTGCCGATCTCAAGGAAGGGCAGACCATTGCCTTGGCCAATGCCGAGGGCAGGCTCTTGGGCCTGTTGGAATTGACCGAGAAGTTCACCTACGACAAAACCCGCGAAGCGCAGCAGGTCTACCGCACTACCGATGAGCAGCATCCGGGGGTGAAGGTGCTCTACCAACAGGGATCCGTCTATTTGGCCGGCCCTGTAACTCTCTTGCAGCGGGATCCCCATCCCCTTTTCCCGGCCTACCAGATCGACCCGGCCCAGTCGCGGCAACTGTTTCGGGAAAGAGGCTGGAAAACCATTGTCGGCTTTCAAACCCGCAACCCCATCCACCGCGCCCACGAGTACATTCAAAAGTGCGCTCTGGAAATCGTGGACGGGCTGTTTCTCCACCCGCTGGTGGGGGCCACCAAAAACGACGACATCCCCGCCGAGGTGCGCATGCGCTGCTACGAGGTGCTGATCGAAAAGTACTTCCCCAAGGAGCGGGTGATCCTGGCCATCAACCCTGCGGCCATGCGCTACGCCGGCCCGCGCGAGGCCATCTTCCACGCCCTCGTTCGCAAAAACTACGGCTGCACCCATTTTATTGTGGGCCGGGATCACGCCGGGGTGGGCAACTACTACGGCCCTTATGATGCCCAGCACATTTTCGATGAGTTCCGTCCCGAGGAACTGGGCATCATCCCCCTCAAGTTTGAACATGCCTTCTATTGCACCGTCACCGGCACCATGGCCACGGCCAAGACCAGCCCCAGCCAGCCCCACCAGCGCATCCACCTCTCGGGCACCAAGGTGCGGGAAATGCTGCGCCGCGGCGAGATCCCCCCGCCGGAGTTCTCCCGCCCCGAGGTAGCCCAACTGCTGGCCGAAGCTATGCGTGAGCGGGGACAGCCTGAGTAGGGGCAAAAAGAGCCTGCTCCAGCCCAGGCCCTCTGTGTTCTTGGGGAGTCGGCCAAGCTGAAATAGGGCGCTGCCTCCTTGCCTAGGCTGACTCCGCTAGATTGATCGTTGGGTTGCGGTCGCAGAGCCCCCAGGTATCAGCTTAAAACCGGTTCTGTACATGGGCATCACCGGCCAGTCCTCTGGCGCAGCCTCAGGGATACCAAACCATAAACAAACCCACGCCCAAAAGCAGGGGAAGGATGCTGCTCTCCTAGGAAACTCTCGCCAGGAAGCCCTCCATGGGCAGCAACAGACCTCATCCCGCCTCAAAGCGGAGCTGGTCGGGATCCACATAATAGCAGCGGGCATTGTCAACACAGATCAACGCCCAGCCATTTTGGTCAACATCGACCAACGTATACTCGGATTGAGGGATGAAGTGGCCCTGGTGGTTGCGGGTCTCGCCTTTAACCCAAACGGTCTGACGGTTCATCTTCAAGTTCCTCCAATTTACAGTCAAAGAAAATCAAAAGCAGAACTCAATTTCAATGCAAGTCGATGCAAGAAGTGTCACACCAAACAGAAACCCTTGCATCTCCTCAAAGCCCAACAAATCCACAGGCTTGCGTGGGATGCAAGCTAACTCACAG
The DNA here is from genome assembly GCF_054061455.1 of Thermostichus sp. OS-CIW-20. NCBI lineage: Bacteria > Bacillati > Cyanobacteriota > Cyanophyceae > Thermostichales > Thermostichaceae > Thermostichus > Thermostichus sp. OS-CIW-20. Next base: position 173,455 of record NZ_JBSSEF010000001.1, on the reverse strand, counting down.
CGGTGCCCGAATACCGTCTTGCGATTTGGTAAGAGAAGTCTAGCACCAACTCTATGAGAATATTGTTAAAAGTTGCGGATTAAGTTGACAAGCTCTAGATTTTCCTAAATTCTTGTTGCAAAATCGGGTTAAGCCTGCTTAACCTGCTTGGTCTACTTCAAATAGCCATTGGTGCATCTTGCTCAACTGAGGCCAATTGGGACGGCGGTTCCCTCCCTCTGCCAAGTTAGATTTGACCCCCTCGATCTGCTCGGGATCCCGCGCCAAGATTTGCTTGATGATCTCCACCTGCTGGCGTACCCCTGTTTTTTTCAGCTCCAGCATCGCCAAAGTCAAGTTCACCCGCGGCTGGGCGTCCACCGGGTCTAGCTTCACAGCAGTTTGGGCAGCTTTCAGGGCTTTTTCCGCTTGCCCCTCCAAAAGATAGAGCCAGGACAAGCAAGTCCAGGCTGCTGCCGCCTTCGGGGATCCCTTACAAATGGCCTCGAAGGAAGGGATCAGCGTCTTGGCCGCTTCCCCCGCCTCGTAGCGCCGGATCCCTTCCTGAAACAATTCTTCAATGGCTGCGCTCATCGTTCTCAACTCGGCATAATGACGTATTGACAAGTGCACTACTTTATGGGTGTAAGGCTGCTCTTGCCTGCTCGCTCATCTGCTGAAGTGCACCGAGGTCGGGGAGAGGGATCCCTTCCCCTTCAGCAAGCCATAGCCAGTACTCGATGTTGCCGGCAGGGCCAGTGATAGGCGACCAAGTATAGCCCTGCACCTGCCAGCCGCGGGCCACCGCCGCCTGCATTACTGTCTGCAGCACGCGGGCATGGACGGCCGGATCCCGCACTACCCCCCTTTTGCCCACCTGGCCTCGGCCCGCCTCAAACTGCGGCTTGACTAGCAGCAAGGCTTCCCGCGGCGAGCGCAACAGCTTCCACAGAGGATCCAACACCTTAGTCAGGGAAATAAAGGAGAGATCCACCACTGCCAGATCCGGCCAGTTGGGAGTGGGCACCTCGGTTCCGTAGAGATCGGCTGGCTGAAGATAGCGCAAGTTGGTTCGTTCCTTAAGGATTACCCGCGGGTCAGTTCGCAAAGACCAGGCCAATTGGCCATAGCCCACATCCACCCCATAGACCCGCTGCGCCCCTCGTCGCAGGAGGCAATCGGTGAAGCCCCCAGTGGAGATGCCAGCATCCAAACAGATGCGACCCTGGACTTGAATGGGAAAAGCTTGCAGTGCCCCCTGAAGCTTTTCTCCTCCTCGCGAGACAAAAGCAGACTTGGCCTGGATGTGGACTACAGGATCTCCGCTTACCCACGTCCCGGCTTTTTCCGCCCGTGCTCCGTTGAGGAAGACTTCTCCCGCCAAGATAGCCCGCTGCGCCTGCTGGCGCGAAGAAAAATACCCTCGCTCCACCAGCCAGGTATCCAGGCGGACTCGATCGGCCATGCCCTAGCCACTGGCCTTCCACTCCACCAAGATAGACGACCGGGATCCCTTCTGTCGGCCGCGACTTAGCCAAAGCGCCCGCTCACATACTCTTCCGTCTCGCGGTTGGCGGGAGAGTTGAAGATCTTCTCGGTGCGGTCAAACTCTACCATTCGTCCGTAGCGGATCCCTCTCTCGTCAAGTTCAGTGTTGAAGAAGGCAGTGAAGTCGGACACGCGAGCTGCCTGCTGCATGTTGTGGGTGACGATGATGATCGTGTAGCGACGGCCCAATTCCTTAAGCAGCTCCTCAATGCGCAGCGTAGAAATCGGATCCAGCGAGGCGCAAGGCTCGTCCATTAGAATTACCTCCGGCTGAATGGCCAGGGTGCGGGCAATGCAGAGGCGCTGCTGTTGTCCACCGGAGAGGGAAAGGGCGCTCATCCTCAACTTATCTTTCACCTCATCCCAGAGAACGGCCTGGCGCAGTGCCCGCTCCACGAGCTCGTCCAGATCCCCCTGGTAGCCATTAATCCGGGGCCCAAAGGCAATGTTGTCGTAGACGGATTTGGGGAAGGGGTTGGGCTTCTGAAACACTAGGCCAACCCGCCGCCGCACCTCAGAGGGATCCACATCCGGGTCGTAGATGTTTTTCCCGTGGAAGATAACGGAGCCTTCTACCCTTGCCCCTGGGATTAAGTCATTCATGCGGTTGAAGCAGCGCAAAATAGTGCTCTTGCCGCAACCTGAGGGTCCAATAAAGGCTGTGATGTGATTTTTCGGGATCTTCAGGGAAACCTGCTTAACCGCCAGGTGGGAGCCGTAGTAGACGCTCAGATCCCGCGTCTCTAGTTCAACCTCCAACCGGGTGGGTTGCTTAGGAGAGCCCGACTTGTCAGAGAGTGGAGAGCGCATAGGCGTGTTGAAAAGAAGATAACGTTGCTGCAAGGCTTAGATAGTGATGGCTTCTTGGCGACGACTCACAAGGAGCCGGAAACTGACGGTGGTAATCAGGACCAAAATCACCAGAGCCAAAGCCCCTCCCCAGGCAAGCTTCTGCTGGTTTTCAAAGGGGACAAGGGCAAAGTTGTAGATCAACACAGCCAGCGAGGCCACTGGCTTCAACAAACCGCTGGGCCAGAGAAAGCTAAACAAAGCCGTGAAGATCAGGGGCGCCGTCTCACCTGCAGCGCGGGCAATGGCCAACGTCACCCCCGTCAGGATCACCGGCAGAGCCGCTGGCAACACCACGCGAAACACCGTCTGCACTCGCGAAGCCCCCAACGCATAGGCAGCAGCCCGCGTATCGGCCGGCACCAGGCGCAGCGCCTCTTCACAGGACAAAATGATGATAGGCAGGGTCAGCACCGATAGAGCCATCCCGCCGGCAAGGGCCGAGAAGGTTTTGGAGGAAAGCACCAGCACCCCATAGGCAAACACCCCGGCAATGATGGAGGGAACCCCCGTCAACACCTTGATAACGAAGCGCAGAAAGGAGGCCACGGGGCTGTTTTTGCCAAACTCCGAGAGATAGATGGCTGCGAATAGACCAATGGGGAATGTGATGGAGATAGCAATCGACACCACAATAATCGTCCCCAGCACCGCATTGCCAAATCCACCCACCTGATCGCCCGGAGGAGGGGGAAGCTGGGTCAGCGTCTGCCAGTTCAGGCGCTCGATGCCCCTGGTGAAAACGTAGTAGAGGATGAGAGCCAGCACAAAAATGGCGAAGATGCTGGAGATAGTTGTCAGCGCTGTCATTCCTACATCCAAGAAGATGCGCTGCCAGGGCTTCGCTCTGCGCTTAAACCAATTGCCTTGCTCTACCGCCTGCACTTGCGCCGTCATATTCCTCTACTCCCACGAAGCTGTTAGCGCAAACTTGACACGGCGTATCATCAGCTCCGCCGCAATGTTAACCACCAGAGTGATGGCTAACAGAATCAAGGCCAAATACATAAGTGCTGCAACCTGCTCGGGGCCCGCTTCCGCAAACTCGTTGGCCAATAGGGCTGGGATGTTGCTGGCAGGAGCCAGAAGCGAGATGCTAATGCCGCGGGCATTCCCAATCAGCATCGCTACTGCCATCGTCTCCCCTAGGGCGCGTCCCAAACCCAAAACCACCGCTCCCAGGAGGCCGCCAATTGCTGCCGGCAGCACGACACCAAAGATGGCTTCCCAGCGAGTGGCTCCCATCGCATAGGCAGCCGCCCGCAACTCTGGCGGAACGGACACCAGCATTTCCCTGGCGATGGCAGTAATGATGGGGATGATCATGATCCCTAAGACAACCCCCGATGTCAGCATCCCAGGCCCTACTGGTGGTGTGCTGAAAATGGGCAGCCAGTTGAAGTGCTGGAACAAAAACATCTGTATAGGGCGGAAGAAGGGGATGAAGATAAACAACCCCCAAATGCCGTAGACCACACTGGGAATGGCTGCCAGCAGCTCCACCACGATGATCAAGGCTGTGCGCAAAGGCTTGGGCAAAAAGTCCTCGCTCAAAAAGATGGAGATGCCAAAGCTTAAGGGAACGCCCACGATCAGAGCAATCAGAGAAGTTACCAGTGTGCCGTAGATCTGGGGCCAAGCACCGTAAATTTCCTCAACAGGATCCCAGGTGGTGCCCCAGAAAAAGCCCAGCCCGAACTTCCGAATGGCAGGTAGCGCCTGAATCCCAATCTCCAGGGCAATCCACAACAGTAGGAAAGCCGAGAAAAAGACGGCGATCCGCGTTGCCCAAATAAATAGCCAGTCGCGCCGGCGCTGGAAGACGGGCCGGGGCCGAAATAGAGAACTGCTCTCCGAAAAGGTAGTGGTCATCTGCTGGGTAGGGGGTACAAACCTCTACGGAGTGATTTTTTCCAGGGCAGCCAGAGCTTTCTTCCGCGTTTCCTCCGGCAAAGGCACATAGCCCAGCGGCTCCGCAAAGGATTGCCCTTCGGTGAGGGCGTAGCGAAGAAACTCTTTGACAGCCTTGGAGGTTTCAGCTTTGGGGTAGACTTGGTAAGCCAAGATCCACGTGTAGCCCACAATGGGGTAGGAGTCTTCCCCTTCGGGATCTGGGTCAACCCCCAGCAGCCGCTCGTCGAGCTTGATTCTCGCCAGCGCTGCCTGCTCCGTCTCAACTTTGGGGACGACGAACTTGCCTGCCCGGTTTTCCAGGCGAGCGAAATTTAGGTTGTTGAGCTTAGCAAAGCCGTACTCCACATAGCCGATTGAGCCAGGAATCTGCTTGATTTGTTCAGAAACGCCTTCGTTACCGCGAGCTCCCACGCCAGTTGGCCAGTTCACGGAAGAGCCACGGCCCACTTTTTGCCGCCATTCGGGGCTAATGGCGCTGAGGTGGGTGGTAAAGATGTCGGTGGTGCCACTGCCATCAGAGCGGTGCACAACAGTAATCGGCAGATCTGGGAGAGTCACGCCTGGGTTAAGGCCAGCCAGCAGCGGATCGTTCCATTTCTTGATCTTGCCCAGGAAGATATTGGCCAGCGCCAGGCGAGAGAGGCGAAGTTCAGGACCTACGCCGGGGACGTTATAGGCTGCCACCAATGCCCCGCCCACCATAGGCACGGCCACCATGCCCTTGGGAGGGTTGGCTTCACCCTCAATCTTGCTAATCTCCTCAGGACGCGGCACGCTATCAGTGGCGCCGAAGTCGACAGTGCGGGCCACAAATTGCTGACGGCCAGCGCCGCTCCCCACCGATTGGTAGTTGACTTGGATGTTGGGGTTTTTCTTGCCAAATTCTTGGGCCCACGTTTGGTAGAGGGGGGCCGGGAAGGTAGCTCCAGCGCCGTTGATGGTTATCGTCTTCTGCTGGGCAAACACTCGCTGCCAGCCGGCCTGACTTGCCGCAAAACTAGCAGCAACTGCCGACAAGGACTTGAGGAAAGAACGACGACCCAAGGAATGCGACATCGACATACAGAGATCTCTCCACTGAAGAGCGTGTCCTAGCCCAGGTCAAAAAGCTGCAACTGTGAAACCTAACTCCAAGAGTTCAGTCCACCGGGCCGAAGAAAGCACAGGATCTCGTTGAGACCGCAGCCTTTGCAACTCAGCCGTTAAATGTAACGTAAGGTCAACCCTTTTTTGGTTAACAAGAGGTTAAATTCAGGTTATTTCTAGGTTATTTCTAGGCCCAGCAGCCGAGGTCGCGACTGTCGGGCTTAGTCAGGGTAGAGACCCCAGGGGGAGGCTGGGGCTGGGCTGACATTGGTCGGGGGAATGCCTAGAATAGAGGACTGTCAAGAGAGTGGGTGCCTTCCTCCTATGGCAAAAGATGTGCAGGTGATGCTGCGCCAGGCGGTTCCTGGGCTCGGCAAGCCGGGAGAGGTGGTGAGTGTCAGGCCGGGCTATGCCCGCAACTACCTTTTCCCGCGGCAGATGGCGGTGCGGCTTACGCCTGGACTTCTCAAGGAGCAGCAGATGCGGCGGGAGCAGGAAGCAGCCCGCAAGCTGGCTGAGAAGCAACAGGCGGAAAACTACAAAAAGGCTTTGGAGACGATTGGCCGTTTTGTCATCCGCAAGAAGGTGGGCGAAAAAGACCTGCTCTTTGGACAGGTAACTGCCAGCGATATTGCCGAGGTGGTGCTGGCTACCAGTGGCCTCGATATCGACCGCCGCAATGTCCTACTCGATGAGGAGATCAAGAAAACTGGGGTTTACCTGGTGCAGGTGAAGTTACACCCCGAGGTTACCGCTACGCTGCGCATTCAGGTCACGCCTGAGTAGAAAAGAGGTTCTGGTTCAGACGGCTATGCCCACTTGGCCCGCTGCGCTAGGGTGTGCAGCCTAGCAGTCGGAGAGCGGGGGAGAGCTTGGTTTTTCTACCCTGGCTGGTGGTGATTAGCGATTACGACCTGACCGGTGGGGATCGGCTTCCGCCTCAGAACATAGAAGCTGAGGAGGAGATCTTGGGCGGCATCCTCCTTGACCCTGAGGCGATGGCGCGGGTGGCGGAGCTCTTGCGGCCTGAGATGTTCTACCTCTCCGCCCACCAGGAGATCTACCGGGCTGCTCTGCAGTTGTACAGCCAGGGCCAGCCCACTGACCTGACCACTGTTTCTGCCTGGTTGGCAGATCACCAGCTCTTGGAGCGGGTGGGAGGAACGGCGGCAATTCGCCGCCTAGTGGAGCAGACGGTTAGCAGTGTCAACATTGACCAGTATGCCCGTCTGGTGGTGGACAAATACATGCGCCGCCGGCTGATTCAAGTCAGCAACACCTTGGCGCGTCTGGCCTACGACACTAGCCAGCCTCTCCCTCAGCTCCTGGATCGAGCCGAGCAAGAGGTGTTCAGCCTCACCCAGGAACGGGTGCAGCGCAGCCTTGTTCCAGCCTCGGAAGTTTTGGTAAACATCTTCTCAGAGTTGGAGGAGAGGTTCCAGAGCGGGGCTCAGATCCCTGGGATCCCGACCAAATTCATTGACCTCGACAACCTGACCCAGGGCTTGCAGCGGTCGGATTTGGTCATCCTAGCCGGCCGTCCCTCGATGGGAAAGACCAGCCTGGCTCTTAACATTGCCCAAAATGTGGCTGCCTACGTCAAGCAACCGGTGGCCATCTTCAGCCTGGAGATGTCGCGGGAGCAACTGGTGCAGCGGCTCTTGGCCAGCGAGGCGCGCATTGATAGTAGCCGTCTGCGATCCGGGCGCATCAGCGAGAATGAGTGGCAACGCCTGGGGCAGGCGATTGGCTTTTTGTCGCAACTGCCTTTGTTTATCGACGACACGCCCAACTGCACGGTTACAGAAATTCGCTCTAAGGCGCGGCGTCTGCAGGTGGAGCAAGGAGGGACGTTGGGGTTGGTGTTGATCGACTACTTGCAGCTAATCCAGGGATCTGAGTCCGACAACCGGGTGCAGGAATTGTCGCGCATTACCCGCGGCCTCAAGGCGCTAGCCAAAGAGCTGATGGTGCCGGTGCTGGTGCTATCTCAGCTCAGCCGGGCAGTGGAGTCGCGCTCAGACAAGCGTCCGCAACTGGCAGATTTGCGGGAGTCGGGTTGTCTAGCCGGCGATACCCGCGTGAGGGACGTGGATCGCGGCAAGATCTGGCGGCTGGAGCAACTGGCAGCCCTGCCGCCTTCAGCAGAACTGCCGCGCCTGCTTAGCCTCAATGGGCGCGGGCGGCTGGTGCCCCAACAGCCAGTGAGGGTATTTTGCAGTGGGCGGCAGCCCACATGTCTTCTAAAAACCCGCCTCAACTTTTCCATTCGTGCCACTGGCAACCACCCTTTCCTAACTCGGGACGGCTGGAAAACCCTCGACGAGCTGCAACTGGAAGAGGAGGTGGCGGTGGTGGTGCAGGAGGGGTTGATCTGGGATCCCGTCGTCTTCATTAGCGAGCCGGGGGAGCCGCAACCGGTTTACGACATCGAGATGCCCCGCCACCACAACTTTGTGGCCAACGGCCTGCTGGTGCACAACAGCATCGAGCAGGATGCCGACGTGGTGATGATGATCTACCGGCCCGAGTACTACGATCCCAACACCAGCGATCGCGGAATTGCGGAGGTAATTGTTGCCAAACACCGCAACGGCCCCACGGGCACGGTGCGCCTTTTGTTTGAAAGCCAGTACACCCAGTTTCGCAACTTGGCGGATCCCTATCGGTGAGCGAAAGCCGCAGCAGAAGTAGATCGGGACTCCTTTCAAGGACAGGTCCGGGGTGCGAGGTGTTAGCCTGAGATTGCCCCCCTAGGGCAGGTTGCTGTTGCTGGCTACCTCCCTCTGCCTAAAGCCATATGTTCAAAAGCCTGTTGATCGCCACCGATTGCCGCGATGGACTGCAGCGTTTTGGCAAATGCCTAGAAGAGCTTTACCTGAATGGGATTGAGCGCGTTGCTTTTGTGCATAGCGTTGCTCGGCAGGACGACGACATTGGCCTTCCCGAAGACCTCACCCCCAAAGTGCAGGCGCAACAGGCTCGCTTACAAGAGGTGTTGAGCGCCGTTCCTGCAGGGCTGGAAGTCAAAGTCTTGGTGCAGGCGGGCAAGGCGGTGGATCTGATTTTAAGAGGGATCCAAACCTGCAGCTCCGACTTGCTAATCACAGGCATGGGGATCCACAATCTGCTCACCGAAAAACTGTTTGGAAGCACCACCTTGGAGCTGCTGCCGAAGCTGACCATCCCGGTAATGGTGATGCGTCCGCAACTCATCGCCGCCTTTACTCTGGAAGAATTGCGCCTGCGCAGCCGCCACCTATTTCGCTCCCTCCTAGTGCCTTTTGACTTTGAGGAGCCCCGCCGGCAGCTCCTCAGCCGTCTTGGCCAACTGCTGCCAGGAACTTCCCAGTGTCAGGCCATTACGCTGCTCTATGTGGTGGATCCCAGCGCCCGCCGCAACCAGGGATCGCCGGCAGAAGAGCTCAAGCGCAGGGCCGAGGCCGACTTGGCCCGGTTAGTCGAACCGCTGGCCGAGCAGGTAAAACCGGTGCAGTTGCGGGCCTTGGTGCGGGTGGGATCCCCGCTTCAGGAAATCCTGGCCACCGCTGCTGAGGAGGACATGACCGCCATTGCCACCGCCTCCCCACGGGTGGGGACCTTTTGGGAGTGGTCAATCCGTAGCCTCACCGGCGAGATTCTACGGCAAAGTTGGCATCCGGTGTTGTTTTTCCCGCGCGGTTCCTTAGCGTAGTAGAGCTGCCCAACCCCCCTTCTATGCCGCTTGACCAAACCTTGAAGGAACTGTTCCAGGCGGTGGCTCAGGGGAAGCTCTCTCCCGAGCAGGCCCTGCAAGCCTGTCGCTTCCTGCCTTTTGAGGCGGTAGGAGACTTCGCCCGTGTGGATCACCATCGCCTTCTGCGCACCGGCTTTCCCGAAGCCGTGTGGGGGCCGGGCAAAACTCCTGAGCAGATTGCCCAGATCCTGGAACGGCTCCACTGGCAGGGATCCCTAGCTTTGGCCACCCGCGTCGATCCCTCGGTCTATGCCCAAGTTCGCTGCCGCTTGCCCCAGGCCCAGTATTCTCCTGTAGCGCGCTTGTGCTGGATCCCTCCCCAAAAGGTGCATAGCTATCCCGGCCAGATTAGCGTGATCTCCGCTGGCACTGCCGACGTGCCAGTGGCTGAAGAGGCCGCTCTCACCGCCGAGCTCTCCGGGTTTCAGGTCAACCGCCTCTGGGATGTGGGAGTGGCCGGGATCCACCGCCTGCTGCACCACCGCGCCGCCCTGGAAGCCGATGTGCTCATTGTAGTGGCAGGCATGGAGGGGGCCTTGGCCAGCGTGGTGGCGGGCCTGGCCGATTGCCCGGTGATCGCCGTGCCCACCAGCATCGGCTACGGGGCCAGCTTCCAGGGCTTGGCTGCCCTGCTGACCATGCTCAACTCCTGTGCTCCTGGGGTGGGGGTAGTGAACATCGACAACGGCTTTGGGGCTGCGATTCTGGCCGGCCAGATCCTGCGCTGTGGCCAGCGGCTGGCGTCGCGATTGCCCTCGCCTGCATCCCCTGGAGAGGGAGAAGGTTAAGAAATGTAAAACAATCCTAAGCCAGACAGGCTATACTCAGGCCATGGCTAGGCCGGGATTTTGGCTGTCTCCGCTGGGAGGTTGTTTCCAAGAATTGAGGGGTGGGTTCTTTCCTCAGGTATCATTCTTGGGGCGCTCCCTAACGACCATAAAAACGACCATAAAAATGAAAGCAAATGAAAGGAGTTGTCGATTATAGGATAGCAGTCTGGGGTTGGCTGCACTGAACGAACGATTTTTTAGCCGGGGTACATGAAGCTTGCTGCTATGTCCATCGAGGCAATAAATACCGCTGTGGCTCTTGTTCAGGGGATCGTTCAGTCCTTCACTTGGACGGATCTCTTTTTGGTGGTGGCTCTGGTGTTTTTGGAAGCAGCCCTCTCTGCTGATAACGCCGTCGCCCTAGCTGCTTTGGTCAAGCATTTGCCCACCCCCCAGCAACAGAACCGGGCTTTGCGCTGGGGCATCATTGGCGCCTATGGTTTTCGCATCGCCATTGTGTTTGCAGCGGTTTGGCTGGTGGAGTATCCGCCCGCTCAGTTTCTTGGGGCCTGTTACTTGCTCTGGCTGGCCTGGCAGCATTTTCGCGGGGAAGAAGAAGGACCCGAGCAAGACATCACTCGCCAGGCCAATTTTTGGCAAACTCTGGTGATGGTAGAGCTGACGGATCTAGTCTTTTCTTTCGACAGCATCGCCGCTTCGGTGGGCGTCTCCCGCAAGGCTTGGGTGATCATCCTCGGCGGCATTCTCGGCATCACCCTGATGCGCTACATGGCCTCTTTGTTCTTGCGCTGGCTGGATGAGTTTTCCCGCCTGGAAGATGCTGCCTTTGCCATCATCGCCCTGGTGGGAAGCCTCATGCTGCTGGAGGTGTTTTTCCCCCAAATTGAGCTCCCGGAATGGGGGATGGTGCTGGCTGTGCTGCCTTTGTTTGTCTGGGGCTTTTCGCAGCGCCGCAGTCCTTCTCCTCCAGCCGTGGCCCAGCCAGATTCGACTCTGCCCAGTTCGACGGAAGGGATCCCTGCCGGCTTAGCCGCTCTTGCTGAGGTTGAGTCTGCCGCTGAGCTGGACTAAGGGAGCCCAGGGAGGAATTTCGGATCCCTGGGGCCGGTGAACGCCGGCAGGTTGTTCGGGCAACGGGAGGGCCTTGTAGACTAGTAGTGGAGGCAAGCCACCGGAGGAAGGTATCCTGATTCCGCAGTTTTGCCAGAAGTGGTGGGCAAAGTGCTGCCAGCAAGCCACTGCCACAAGCAGGGACAGCCAGCAGAAGCCGCCAGCAGGGGTAGAGAATGGTCAACCTCAGCCCCTTTCCTCTCCAGCCAAGGTAAACGATCCGATCCCTCTGGTAGAGCTGCGGCAGGTCTCTAAGCGCTTTGGGTCTACGGTGGTGCTGGATGGGATTGACCTCAAGGTGTACCGGGGCGATGCCCTAGGAGTGGTGGGGCCTTCCGGCACGGGCAAGTCGACCCTGTTGCGCATCATCGCGGGCCTAACGGAGCCCGACGCTGGCGAAGTGCTCTGGTGCGGTATTCCTTTGCCAGAGATTCAGGCCGGCCACTGCACTCCTCCTTTGCGGCTGGGCATGGTATTTCAGCAAGCGGCCCTGTTCGACTCCCTAACGGTGGAGGAAAACGTCGGGTTTTTGCTCTACGAGCACTCGCGGCTGCCGCGAGCCCGCATTCGGGAACTGGTAGCGGCCAAGCTGGAGGCAGTGGGGCTGGCGGGTAAGGGGAACAGCCTGCCGGAAGAGCTCTCTGGGGGGATGCGCAAACGGGCTAGCTTTGCGCGCGCCATCATAGAGGATCCCTCTCTGCCCCAAGACGAGCCGCAACTGCTACTTTACGACGAGCCCACAGCGGGCCTGGATCCCATTGCTTCCACCGTAATCGAAGACCTCATCCGGGATCTGCAACAGGTGAAAAAAGCTTGCGAGAGCTACATCGTCGTAACCCACCAGCACAGCACCATCTACCGTGCCACCGACCGCGTTGTGCTCTTGGCCCAGGGGCGAGTGCAGTGGGAGGGATCCGTGCAAGAGATTGAGACGAGCGACAACCCCTTTGTGCGGCAATTCTTCAGCGGTAGTGTAGAAGGGCCAATTCAAGTGGCAGGGCAGGTGTGATGCGTTCGCGAGCCATCCGAGAAGGGGCAGTGGGCCTGTTGATCTTGGCGGGGGCGCTGATCTTTGCCGGGCTGTTTCTGTGGATCTACAACCTGCGCTTTGGCAGCCGCGGCTTTCGGTTTACCGTTACCTATCCCGGCGTGGCCGGCCTGGCGGAGGGCTCTAGCGTGCGGCTGCGGGGGGTAGCTGTGGGCCGGGTGGAGCGCATCGTGCCTCAGGCAGCTCAGGTGGAGGTCCAGGTGGCCATCGACCAGCCCTTGATCATCCCCCGCGATGCTCTGTTTATTACCCAGCAAACAGGGTTGGTGGGGGAGACGGTGGTGGACATCTTGCCTAGGGGGAGTGTCGAGGGGGCAGTGGGATCCCCCCTAGCTGCCGATTGCGACCGCAGCCAAATCATCTGCGATGGCGATGTGGTGGAGGGCAAACCGGGGGTGGATTTTGGCCAGTTGCTGATTCGCCTGGAGCGGTTGCTTGCACGGGTTGACGATGATGAGGTTTTTAGCACCCTTAACGCCACCCTAGAAGGGATCACCCGCGTTGCCGACAGCGTGGCCAACCTCTCGGAAACCCTGGAAGAGCGGGTGGCAGCCCTGCGCACCGAAGATCTGGACTTGTTGCAATTCACCGAGGCGGCTAGAGCAGTGAGCCAAACTGCCGCAAGTCTCCAGGAGGCTGCCGACCAGTTCACGGCCCTGCTTCTAGAAAATCGCGCCTCGCTCCGGGCCGCCCTAGAGAATATCCAGCAGGTGAGCGCCGATCTGGAGGCGATGTCGAGCGCGGTTCGCCCGCTGCTTACCGATCCGCAACTGCAGGAGGAGGTGCGCCAGATCCTAGTAGGGGCACGAGTAACGGCGGAGAACGCGGCCAAGGCCACTGAGGATCTGCGGCAGCTTGCGGCTGCCCTAAGCGACCCGGGCACCCTAGCAACCTTGCGCCAAACCCTGGACTCCGCCCGCATCTCCTTTCAGAACGTGCAAAAGATCACGGCTGACATCGACGAGCTTACCGGGGATCCCCAGTTTCGCCGCGCCCTGCGAGAGCTGGTGTTGGGGCTGAGCAACTTGGTTTCCAGCGCCCCTTCCAACAACGGGATTCAGCCCGCTGCCGTCCAAGTCGCGCCCGTTTCTTTTACCCTCGCCCCTATGGGGCAGCAGCCGGTTCCCCAAGAGGAAGCCAAGATCCCTGCCGAGATCCGCTCCCCTAGCAGCGGCAAAAGCCATTGAAGGGATCCGGAAGCTGGGGTAGGCTTTGCGGATATTCGGGTTGAGGTGTGAGGAATGTGCGGCATTGTCGGCTATGTGGGCTTTCAGTGGGCAGCTCCCATCCTCTTGGAGGGCCTGCGCACCCTGGAGTATCGCGGCTACGATTCCGCCGGCATTGCCACCGTGGATCCAGAAGAGGGCTTGAGGATTGTGCGGGCCACCGGCAAGCTGCACAACCTGCTGGTGAAGCTCACGGCCAACATGCCCACGGCCAAGGTGGGGATTGGCCACACCCGCTGGGCCACCCACGGCGGTATCAGCGAAGAAAATGCCCACCCCCACTGCGACGCGCGCGGGCGCATCGTGGTCATCCAAAACGGCATTGTGGAGAACTACCTGGAGCTGAAGGAGCACCTGCTGCAGCGCGGGATCCCTTTTCGCTCCCAAACCGATACCGAGGTGATCGCCCACCTGCTGGGCCTGTACACGGAGGAGCTGGGCTGCTTTGAGGCAGCTTTTGCCAAAGTCATGGGACAACTGCGGGGAGGCAATGCCGTGGTGGCCTTGGATCGGGAGGCGCCGGATCGTCTGATTGCCGCCCGCCTGGGCAATGCCGGGGCTGTGGTGATTGGCGAAGGGGAAGGGGAAAATTTTGTGGCCTCGGATCTGCCCGCCATCGTCCGCCACACCCGCAGGGTGGTGTTTCTGGAAGATGGGGAGATGGCCATCCTCACCGACTCCAGCGTGCGCTACCTGCGCATTACCGGCGAAGAGCTGCGCAAGACTCCCATCACCGTAGCCTGGGATCCCGTCTCGGCGGCCAAGGGGGGCTACAAGCACTTCATGCAAAAGGAGATCTACGAGCAGCCGCGCACCACCACCGATACGCTGCGGGGGCGGGTGGATCTGGAAGGGGGGCGGGTGACGCTGGAGGGGCTGGCGCTAACAGAAGCGCAACTGGCCCAGATAGAGCAGATCCACGCCGTGGCCTGCGGCACCGCCTGGCACGCCTGCCTGGTGCTCAAGTATTTCATCGAGAGCCTGGCCCGCATCCCGGTGCAGGTGGACTATGCTTCCGAGTTTCGCTACCGCCAGCCGGTGCTGCGCCCCCACAGCCTGCTGGTGGCCCTCACCCAGTCCGGTGAGACGGTGGATACGCTGGCGGCCATGAGCGAGGCCCGCACTCAGGGGATCCCCACCCTGGCCATCGTCAACGCCATCGGATCCCAGGCCACTCGTCTGGCGGATGCCGGGGTGATCTACATCCACGCCGGGCCGGAGATCGCCGTCGCCTCCACCAAGGTGTTTACCGGCATGCTGGTGGCAGGATACCTGCTGGCCCTGCAACTGGCCCAGGCCAAAGGGATCCTCAGCCCGGCCCAGATCCGATCCCACCTGCAAGCTTTAATCGAGCTGCCGGGCAAGATCAGCCTGTTGTTGAAAGACGCCGCCCTCTACGAGCAGTTGGCGGAGCAGTACCACCACGTCACCGACATGCTCTACCTGGGCCGCTGGGTCAACGCCCCCATAGCCCTGGAGGGGGCCTTAAAAATGAAAGAGGTCAGCTACATCCACGCCGAGGGCTACCCAGCAGGGGAGATGAAGCATGGCCCCATTGCCCTCATCGACGAGCGCATGCCGGTGGTGTGTATTGCCACCCGCGATCCCGTCTACGAAAAAATGCTCTCCAACATCGAGCAGGTGCGGGCGCGGGGCGGGCGAGTCATTGCCCTGATCAATCCGGAAGATACCCAGGTCCGGGAAAAAGCCGACCACGTCATCGAGGTGCCCAGCACCACACCTCTGCTGTCGGCGGTTTTGAACGTCATCCCCCTGCAGCTGTTTGCCTACGCCATGGCGCTGCGCCGCGGGGCCGATGTGGATCAGCCCCGCAACCTGGCCAAGTCGGTAACCGTCGAGTAGCGTCTGCCAACCTTGTCACCGCCGGCCTCTGGCTTTTGCAAAATCGGGCAGATCACGTCCTCCTGGGCCGTCGGTTCCGCTGGGATCCGCCAATCGGAAAGGAGGCTTTCAATTTGGCCTTTTAGAGTTTGCAATTCGGCCATGCGCTCTTCGATTTGCCACAGCTTCTCCTGCAGGTGTTGGCGGATTTCTGGGCAGGGCTGCTCCCCCCGGTCGTACAACTGCAGGATCTGGCGAATTTCCTCCAAGCTCAGGCCCAGGCTTTGGCAGCGGCGAATGAAAGCCAGCCGCCCCAGCACTGCCGGATGGAAGAGGCGATAGCTGGACTCCGACCGCTGCACCGTTGGCTTCAGCAGGCCCAGCGACTCGTAGTAGCGCACCGTGCGCACCGGCAACCCCGCCGCCGCCGCCACCTGGCTAATTCTCAAGCTGCCCAATGCGCCATCGGCAACTGCAGGACTGAACATAGCACCACCAGCTCCCCAAGAGCTTCAGCTTAACAAAGCCAGCCCCGCAGCCGGATCCCCTGCCAAGAAAAGCGGGGATCCCTCAGCTTTTGTGGCCCATCTCGGCGGCTTGGATCAAGGCCCTGGCCCGCTGTTGATCCAACTTGGCCTGCAGGCGCTCTTGCTTGTCGCTGCTGGTGTTCAAAACTTGGCTCGCTTTGTCCAAGAGGGCCTGAGCTGCGGCCTTATCCACTTTTTCTCCCCGCTCGGCGCGGTTGACTAGAACGGTTACCTCGTTATTTTCCACTTCCGCAAACCCGCCCATCACGGCAATGGCCGACCACTTGCCACCGGCCTTGACCCGCATCACGCCGTTGCCGATGGCCGTCAAGAGAGGGGCGTGGTTGGTGAGGATGCCCAACTGACCTGAGGTAGCCGGGAGGATCACTTCCTCGGCGGGGGCATCCCAAACCGTGCGGTCGGGGGTGATCACGCGAACCATCAGCGTCACAGCAGGTCTCCTGAAGGGTTGAGCTTGGCACTTCTATCCTACCGGATCGCGGTTGCTCTCGGTTCTGCCCCTCTGCGTGGCGAGACTTAACCTGGGCATAACCTCTCCTTTACTTCCGTCGAAGAGGCAAGCGGTAAGGTGTTGTCGGGAACACTTGTCCTCTACCCCAACTCAGCCGCGAAGCCAACCCCATGCTGTTATTGGTAGGGGAAAGCCCAACGACCAGTGTGCCCAGTTTGCCCTAGCGGAGCTAGCCTATGCCTGAAACGATGCCCGGCCATTTTGCTGCCGGCCTGCCTACACGGGAGCGGCAATTGCTAGAAGACCTCTACCGAGGCCGCAGTTTATCTCCCTACAGTCCCGGCCAGGTCATCCCTTTGTTTCCCGAGGAGTGGGTGATCGTCTGTCGGGGTGTGGTGCAATTGACTACCCTCTATCCCAATGGCGGCGAGGCGCTGTTGGGATTTGCTGGCCCCTCCATGCCCCTGGGATCCCCGCTGACAATGTTGGATCCCTACCAAGCCAAGGCGTTGACGGCGGTTGACGTGTTGCGGCTGCCGGCAGCCGAGGTGGAAGCCTCAGCAACCCTGAGCCAGGGGCTGCTCAAGCAGTTGGTGCGGCGGTTGCGCCAAACCGAAGCGCTGCTGGCCTTGGCCGGGCGGCGGCGGGTGGAGGATCGGCTGCGCCAGTTGCTCTCCCTATTGGCGGTGGAGTTGGGATCCCCAATGGCGACGGGGGTGCGCCTGCAGGTGCGCCTCACCCACCAAGACTTGGCCAATGCCATCGGCACTACCCGCGTCACCATCACCCGTCTTTTGAACCGTTTCCGCCAGCAGGGCTGGATCGCGGTGGACAAAAACCGCCATCTCATCATCAAGCTGGCCCAAACGCCCTGACGGCTTTAAGCCTGGCGTTGGAGCTGTTGGAGGAGCCAGTTGGCGGCGGCGGTGTTGGTCTCGCTGGCCAGGCGTTCCAGCGCCTGCTCAAGCAGAGCTATCTGCAGGCCCGCCAGCACCTCTGACTGGGCAATGGCCCGATAGCGCCTGTCCTTGGCCAGGGCAAAGGCCAAAACGCGCCGCCCCTTGACATCGATGACCCAGTACTCAGGAATGCCCAGGCTGGCGTAGAGCTGCTTTTGCTCGTCTAGGTCAAGAGCCAGGGTGGTGTCGGCAATTTCGCCCACCAGGTCGGGAGGTCTTTGGAAACGCAAATCAATCCGCCGCGGCTCGCCGGCTTGGTATTTGGGGATGTTCTCCCCTTTGTAGAGCACTAGGTCAGGGGCGCAGGCGTGGGTTTCTGGGTACTCAATCAGACAGCGACCATAGGACTGCAGCGGCACATCCGGGTGCAAAAAGGCCCAGGCGAAAAAAATGGCCGTCATCAAATCGCTGACGGAGGCGTGTTCCGGCCCTTCTTTGCCCATGTTGACC
This sequence comes from Thermostichus sp. OS-CIW-20, assembly GCF_054061455.1. Classification (NCBI taxonomy): domain Bacteria; kingdom Bacillati; phylum Cyanobacteriota; class Cyanophyceae; order Thermostichales; family Thermostichaceae; genus Thermostichus; species Thermostichus sp. OS-CIW-20. The sequence continues at coordinate 155,918 of NZ_JBSSEF010000001.1, read as the reverse complement.
CACAACCAACCCCGATGAAAGGAGAGTTTTTGCCACTCCAGGTCAGGATGGCTGCGAATGGCCACATAGTCCTGCCAAGTGGCGTCGTGCCGCTCGAGGATGGGGGAAGTCGAGGTCTTGAGAGAGATTACAGTCATAGTCCATCCTGAAGCTGGGAATCTTAAGCCTGGCGTTGGAGCTGTTGGAGGAGCCAGTTGGCGGCGGCGGTGTTGGTCTCGCTGGCCAGGCGTTCCAGCGCCTGCTCAAGCAGAGCTATCTGCAGGCCCGCCAGCACCTCTGACTGGGCAATGGCCCGATAGCGCCTGTCCTTGGCCAGGGCAAAGGCAAAAACACGCCGCCCCTTGACATCGATGACCCAGTACTCAGGAATGCCCAGGCTGGCGTAGAGCTGCTTTTGCTCGTCCAGGTCAAGAGCCAGGGTGGTGTCGGCAATTTCGCCCACCAGGTCGGGAGGTCTTTGGAAACGCAAATCAATCCGCCGCGGCTCGCCGGCTTGGTATTTGGGGATGTTCTCCCCTTTGTAGAGCACTAGGTCAGGGGCGCAGGCGTGGGTTTCTGGGTACTCAATCAGACAGCGACCATAGGACTGCAGCGGCACATCCGGGTGCAAAAAGGCCCAAAACCCGAAAATGATGGTGATGAAATCGCTGACGGAGGCGTGTTCCGGCCCTTCTTTGCCCATGTTGACCCACAACCAACCCCGATGAAAGGAGAGTTTTTGCCACTCCAGGTCAGGATGGCTGCGAATGGCCACATAGTCCTGCCAAGTGGCGTCGTGCCGCTCAAGGACAGGGGGGGTGGCTGGCTTTGAGGCAAGAACCATCGCTCTTCCCTCAGGGGGTTTCCCTCAAGCCTATCATCAGCCCTCGAGAAGTCGCTCCTCCCGCTCCAGAGAAGCAGGCTAGGGCCGGCCAGAAGCCTCAAAAGGTCAGGAAACCTGCCGGGATCCCTAGACCGACAGCGGGGCTTTGCGCCAGGCCTGGGGCTGTTGGAACTTGTGCAGATCTCGGATCAGCCGCACCCAGCCGTCGGCCATCGACTCGACCAGGAGCTTGCCTTTTTCGGGCGTGGCGGCGGTGGCATCCCCCAGGACGCCGCTCCGGCTGAGGTCGCGGGTTGTCCAGGCAAACGAGATCCGCCCTTCCAGGCTGAGCAAGCTATCTTGCGGCAGATCCGAGGGGTACTCGCAGACCAAGCGGTCGGTGCGCACCGTCTCGGGCAACAGGTACATCAACATGCTGGTCTCGCCGTCTCCGGCGTGAATGCCCAATTCCTGCTCTTTTGCGGTCATCAGCTCCTGGCCTTGGTGGGGAACGCGCCAGACGGACACCGGGAAGAGCAGGAAATCTTCGTACTTCTGGTGCAGGTCGCGGGCCACAATCTGCAGCACCTCGGGCTGGCCGCCGTGGGAGTTGAGGAACACCAGCTTGCGAAACCCAGCCCGGTAAATGCTTTCGGCCACTTCGGTCAACACCGCCATCAGGGTTTGCGCCGAGAGGGTGATGGTGCCGGGGAAATGCCAGTGCTCGTTGGCCTTGCCGTAGCACTGGGTGGGCAGGACATAGGCCGGGATCTCCGGCTCTAGTTTTTCCATGGCCCGCCCGATGATTGCCGTGCCGATGCAGGCATCTACCACCAGGGGCAAATGGGGACCGTGCTGCTCGATTGAGGCCACCGGCTGGATGATGACTACGTTCTCTTTGTCGGGCATGGCCTGGATCTCCGTCCAGGTCAGGTAGGGAAAGAAACGGTGGGGCGGGATAAAGGTGTGCATCATGGCGGGATCCGGTTTCCAGGAATTTGGAGGAGCCTTGCCTGCAAGACTAGCACCATGGGCAATCTGGGATCCCCTCGCAGAACCTGAGAAGGCATCCCTTAAGATCAGGTGTAGTTGGTCTCAACTTTCCTAAGCGGAAGCCAGCCGTTCCATGACTCTGTGGCCCTGTCTGCCCGCTCAATGTGGCTCTGGTGAGGATCTCCCCATTAGGGGACGTCCTCTGCCTGCTGGGAGGACGGAAGTAGGGAGTGTCCTCACCTCACCCCGCCCCATCCTAGCCTTGCCGGGGTCGCAGGCCACCCTCTACGTGGAGCTGATTCAGGTTTCTCTTCACAATCTTGAGGCGGGATCCCCAGCTCTGCTTTGGGTGCGACCCCTGTTGCTCAAGCAGGGATCCCAAGTTTGGAACCTGCGATCCACCTCGGATTTGCTCTGGCCGGCTGCCGGCTTTGTCCCGGCCTACGCCGAGGAGGTGCTGCCGCTGCTGGAGCAGGCCGGGGATCCCCTGCCCCAGGAGGCCCGCCAGCGGCTGCAAGCCTTTTTGCAGCAGGTCTGCCAGGGCTAGGACTCCGTCCCGCTATTGCCAAGGGCCAAGCTCTGCAGAGCCGATTCCAGCCGCGCCAGCGCCTCGTCAATTTCCGCAGGCGTGACGATCAAGGGGGGCACCAAGCGCACCACCTGGGATCCCGCCGGCACCAGCAACAGCCCTCGCTCCAGGGCCGCCCTGACCACCTCAGCCGCCGGGATCCGCATCACCAGGCCCTGGATCAGGCCCCAGCCGCGCACCTCCTGCACAAGCTGCGGGAACTGCTTGGCCAAGCGAGATAGACCCTGGCGCAGATGGGCTCCTGTCTGCTGGGCATTCCAAACCAGGCTCTCGACCATCAGGGTGTGGCAGACCGCCAGGCCAACCGCACAGGCCAGGGGGTTGCCGCCGAAGGTGCTGGCGTGATCCCCCGGCTGGAACACGGCGCAAAAGTCTTTGGCCAGGAGGGCGCCAATTGGGATCCCGCCCGCCAGGCCCTTGGCCAGGGTAAACACATCCGGCTCTATCCCCAGGTTGCAGTAGCCCCAGAGCCTGCCGGTGCGGCCCAGCCCCACCTGTACCTCGTCCAACATCAGCAAGATGCCCCGCTCGCTACAGACCCGGCGCAGCCACTGAAAGTAGGCGGGATCCCCGGGCACAACCCCTCCTTCTCCCTGCAGCGGCTCCAGCAGCACGGCACACACCCGCTCGCCCCAACGCTCCAGCACTGCCGCCGTACCCTCGATATCGTTGTAGGGAACGTAGTCGAAGCCGGGCACCAGCGGGGCAAAGTCTTTTTGGTATTTCGGCTGGCCGGTAGCGGTGAGGGCAGCCAGGGTGCGTCCATGAAAGCTAGCCTGGGCGGTGAGGATCACCGGATCTTGGATCCCGCGCACCGTATGGGCATATTTGCGGGCCAGCTTGATGGCGCCTTCGTTGGCCTCTGCCCCTGAGTTGCAGAAAAAAACCTTATCGGCACAGGAGTGCTGGGTCAGCCATTGGGCCAGTTGCGCCTGGGGCCGGTTGTAGTAGAGGTTGGAAACATGGTGCAACTGTTGCGCTTGCTGAGTCAGCGCCTGGATCCAAGCGGGGTGGGCATGGCCCAGCGTGCAGGTGGCAATGCCAGCCACAAAATCCAGGTACTCGCGCCCTTCTTCGTCCCAAACCCGGCAGCCTTCCCCCCGCACCAGGGTCAAAGGATAGCGAGCGTAGGTGGACATCACATGCCGGTCGAACAGCTCGGCGGTTGTCCCGGAGCCCAAGTCGACAAGAGAAGCGCTTAGCGGCGGCATGGCAGAGGGAGAATGGACAATGTCTCGAGTGTATCACTCTGGGCGGGGGATGATATTCTGGCAAAGCCCAAGGAGAAGGGATCTACACCCATGGGGCGGCGGGGGGTAACGGTCTGGTTTACGGGGCTCAGCGGCGCGGGCAAAACCACCCTGAGCTGCGGTGTCGCCCAGCAGTTACAGGCTTTGGGGTTGCCGGTGGAAGTGCTCGATGGAGACCTGGTGCGGCAACACCTCAGCAAGGAACTGGGCTTCAGCAGGGCGGATCGGGATGAGAACGTTCGTCGCATCGGCTTTGTGGCAGAGATGCTGACCCGCCACGGGGTGATCGTGCTGGTGTCGGCCATCTCCCCCTATCGCGCCACCCGGCAGGAGGTGCGGCAGCAGATCGGCAACTTCATCGAAGTCTTTGTGGACGCCCCCCTGGAAGTTTGTGAACAGCGCGATGTGAAAGGCCTCTACCGCAAAGCGCGGGCAGGCCTCATCCGGCACTTCACCGGCATCGACGACCCCTACGAGCCGCCAGAATATCCAGAGGTGGTCTGCAAAACCGCCGAGCAAAGCATCTCTGAATGTATCGACTTGGTGATGCAAAGCCTGAGAAGCCACGGCTATCTCCAATAGGGCGCTGGGCCTGGCGGGTTTGGGATCCTTGTGGGAAGATGTGAACAAGCATTTCGTTTCTGAGAATCGAGGTAGCTATGGCAGTGACTCGTGCCGGACGAACCTTTGTGATGCGGGGCAGCAGCGAAGGGAACCCTGCCAAGTTTCTGGAAATGGCCAGCTCTCTGATCAACACCCGCACCCGCCAAGGTAGCGGCAAAAAGGTTCAAGATCGCTCCTCCTACGGCAAGGCGGGCAATCCGCAAGAGTTTATACAGATGGCCAGCGAGTTGCGCCGATCCCTGGAGCAGCGGGGGCGGTAGCTGCTCTTTTCCTCTCCTCTAGACTGTAGGATCCCCGTCCGGCTCAGCTAGCCGGACGCTTTTCTTTGTTTTGCCCTCCAGGCAGACAATTGCTGGCCTGAGGCTCCCTGGCTTTCTATTCCACCCTCCCCAACCTTGCTCCTGCGGTTTGCCGCTCACAAAAGAAGAGAGGATGTCAGGATGGGAAAAGTGCTCCTCTGAGCGCTCTTGCCGGTGGACGTAGTGAGGTGAAAAAGCATGAAAAACACGGGCTTTTGGCTGGCCGGGATCCTGGGGTTGCTCCTGGATCAGGCGAGCAAGCGCTGGGCGGTGGAGCGGCTGCTGCCGGGGCCGGAAATCGAGCTGTGGCCAGGGGTGTTTCACCTTACCTATGTGGAAAATACCGGCGCCGCTTGGAGCCTATTTGCCGATTCGGCAGAGTTCCTCAAGTGGGTCTCGCTGGGGGTAGCGGTGGCGCTGGCGCTGCTGGGGATTCGCGGCAGCAGCCTGGGCCGTTGGGAACAGGTGGGCTACGGCTTGGTCTGGGCAGGAGCGATGGGGAACGGCATCGACCGCTTTCTCAACGGCTATGTGGTGGATTTTTTCAACTTCGTCTGGATTGGCTTCCCCGTCTTTAACGTGGCGGACGTGGCCATCAACGTGGGGGTGGCCTGCTTGTTGGTTGGCCTGTGGCAGGGCAGCCCGAAAAAAACGGCGCCGAGACCCTAGGCGACCTACTTCGCCCCCGCCCACTGGCGATCCCCAGCTTCTTGCGCGGCCAACTCAGGCTGCGAGGGAGCCTCAGGATCCGGCGGAGCGCTCCACCACAACCCCACAGCTGGCCCCAATCCCAGCAAGAGCCCCAGCCCTGCTGGCGCGACAATGCCGGATCCTACGCTCATCAGCAGGGCAAAGGCAAAATTGGCTACATAGAGCAGCAGCGGCCCCAGCAACTGGCGGCGGTTCAAGACCGGCTGATCTTTCCCCCAAAGGAGGTTGGCCGCGGTCATAAAGGCAGCTCCGGTGAGCATCCAACCGCCGAAGTTTTGCAGCGGCATGCCGAAAAAGGGCCCCGGCTGGAACCACGTCCAAAAGGGGATCAGGCCGCGGGTCATGGCCGGATCCAGCACGAAGTCCCAGGCGGTGAGCAGCAGCGCCCCCAACAGGATGGCCTCGCAGTGGATCAGCCAATGGCGCCCCGCTTGCAACGCCACCCGCGCCAACAGGTAGGACGACAGCCCCACGTAAAACCAAGACAAAGGGATCGTGAAGGGAACCAGTCCGGCGATCTTGTAGCCCAGCCCGCTCAGGTAGCCGTAGTCGCCAAAAGGGATCCCGGTGCTGGTGCCCAGCAGCTCGCTGGCCAAGGAAATGCCCACCGCCGGGATCAAAAACATCAACAGGCGCCGCACCCCCAACAGCCGGGATCCCATCAAAGCCGCCGCCAGCGCTCCAGACACCATGTAGGCCACGCCGCCATTGCCCATGCTCCAAGAGAAGGCCTGCAGACCAATGGGGGGTAAACTGGCCACCCACTCGGGATGCGGTACTACCCACAGTAGGCCCACCAGCCCGAAGAGCAAGGAGAGAATGTGCAAGCCCAGCGCCAAAGCCTCCAACCGCTGCCAGATTGACCCAAACCCAAGGAGAACACCTCGCCTATCAGAAAACCGGAAAGGCAGGCTAACAAGGACACCAGAGGATAACGAGGAGAACAGCCAACGCATGAGAAGCTCCCGTAGGGTGGTTGATCAGAGCCGCCTCGCTACCCCACCGCTTGAGCAGCGGCTGAGGAGAAAAGCGGATGGCCAAAGCAAACTGCCTGGCCTGACCAGGGTAGGCCTGCTGATATTTTGCTGCCTATTGTATCAATTCGTAAACATCCTGCCTGGTTTTCCGCAGAGCTCCTCTTGGTCAGAGGGATCCCTGAGGGGAGTGTACGCTCAGTTGAGGCGGGCTGTGGAGCGCCGGGACTGGGCTCAGGCCTTGCGCCTGGTGGATCTTCTGCTGCAGCGGTCCCCAGATCCCGCCCAGCGTCAGGATCTGGAGCACTATCGGTTGGCGCTGGAGAGCCATCGCTCTTCTAATGGGGATCCGCCGCCGCCCCAGTGGCCGTTTTTGCACAAGCCCTTTGTCGGGGAATTTCCCGTCACCAACCTCTTCGACCACGACTTGCCCTTGGGGGAGGAGGATGGCAACGGACGGTTTGTCAGTGGGCAAGGCCAAGTCTGGATCCCTGGCCCGCTGCACCCCTGCGGCAAAAGCGATGGCCATGCCGGCTATGACTGGGCCATGCCGGTGGGCACCCCCATCCTGGCCGCCGCCCCAGGACGGGTTACCGTAGCGCGTCCGGAGCCAGCGTTTTTCTGCCCTGCCTTGGGTCGCCCGGTCAGGGGGTTGCGGGTGCGCATTCTGCACGAGCCAGCTGGCTTGGAAACCCTCTACGCCCACCTCAGCCAAATCCAGGTGCAGGAGGGACAGAGGGTAGCCGCCGGGGAGGTGATCGGCCTGTCGGGCGACAGCGGCTGTGCCAGCGGGCCCCATCTCCATTTCGAGGTGCGCCGTCTCAACCCAACCAACTCCGGCCAACCCGCCCCCGTCGATCCCTACGGCTGGTTTGGGCCTGGCCTGGATCCCTGGAGCCTGCATCCCCTGGGAGCCGAAAGCCTGTTTCTCTGGCAGGTGGGCCAAGCGCCCAGCCTAGGCGCCTGCTGGCAGGCTCAACAGCTCTCTGGCCCTCCTCAATAGACTAGAGACATTTCCCGCAGCCCCGACCCCTCTCCCAGTGGGAGTCTCCCCTCACCCCCGACCCCTCTCCCAGTGGGAGAGGGGAGTTGCAAGGGACTGCTTTGTGGCAATTTGGAACGAATCCCAGCGGTCTATTGTCTCGTCGCCAATCGGAAGACTTGGGATGTTACAGATCGCGGCGGACAAAGCCATCTCCCTCCCACTGGTAGAGGGTGGCGCGCGAGTCGCGGTTGGATCCCGGCACGCTGGAGATGACCAGGAGCCCTTGGGAGCTGACCCGCAAGCTGGCATTGCTTAAATCGGTTACGCTCAGCAGCGGCACAAACCCCTCCGGCTGGTGTTCCAAGATCAAGACAGACCGCAGCAGGCTGATTCCCCCTCGCTCGGTGAGCAGTACCAGCTTGGGCTGGGCGCTGGAGGTAATGTCGGTGCGCAGGTGCGCCTCCACCAGCCGTCCGGGGATCGGCTCAGCCGCATGGAGCAGGCGAAAATCGTATCCTCCCTGATGGGCGAAGCTGAGAACGCGCACCACCGGCTCCACTGTCGGCTGCCGCTGGATTTCAAACACGGCCACCACATCCTGCCGATCGGAAGCGGTGAGGCTGGCCGCAAACAGGCGCAGGTTTTGGCCGCGATTGCCGCGGATGAACTCCCACCAGATGGATTGACGAAAGAGGGCAACTACTCCCTCGCGCGCGGTGCCTCCCTCAGAAACAGCCGGCAACAGCGGAAGCAGCGGCTGGGGGTGGGCAGAGTTAACAGCAAGGGGTAGCGCCAGAGCCAAGGCTGCTCCCCAACTTATCCGACCCCAGAAATCCAAGGGCTTTCGCATACTTCCCCACTCCTCGACCCTAAGATTTTAAGAGATTGCCCGGTTTTGCTTAAGAGACAGTTGGCAGTTCCCTCAAGCAGAATCTCTAGAAGTGGGCCAGGGCAAAAAGCGATAGCCCGCCTCTTCAACGGCAGCAACGATCTCCGGCAAAGCTTCTGCAGTATGGGGCCAGCGGTCGTGCAGCAGCAAAACCAGGGGTTGTTCAGAGGCTTTCATCACCGACAACTGGGATCGAACCCGCTGCAAAAGCTGGTCTACTGTTTGGCCGGCATAGGCATCCTCAGGACTAAGGTTCCAGTAGAGAACCTGATACCCTGCCTGTTCCAAAGCGCGACGCAAAGCAGAGTCTAAGCGAAAACCGCCCGGTGGGCGAACCACCAGTTGGGGATCCAAGCCCAACGTCTTGAGCAGTTGGGTTGTCTGATCCACCTCGGCATAGAATATCTCGTCGCTGCTATAGAGGCGTCGATAGTCGTGAGTAAACGTGTGGTTGGCTATAGTGTGGTCGTGGGTTTGAATGGCTTTGGCCAACTCTGGAAAGCGAGAAACGTGATTGCCGATGAGAAAGAAGGTGGCCGGAATCTGTAGCTGATCCAAAACCTCTAAAAGGCGAGGGGTGGACTGCGGCCAAGGTCCATCGTCAATGGTGAGAAAGGCAGAGCGAGGTGGCACTTCCAACAAAGGCCCGAGCGCCTCTTCCAAAGGCAGTTGCAAAGGCCGGCTATTTTCCAGCGGATCGAGCAAAGTGGGATCCGCTGTCCAGCCATGCTGCAAAAAGACCTCTACCTGGGCAGGTGCAGGGGTGATCAGCAGGCGCCCAGTCTGTTCGTCTCGGTTGCCCCAGCTCAGCCGGTAGGGCAGCTCCCTAGGAACCTCAACAGCGGTCGAGGGCGTAATCACCGCATAGGGAATATCGATCAAGTAATGCCCATTTACCCGCTCTTGGTAAACCCAGGCAGCAGAAGGAGCCGATAGGTAAACCAGCAGGTCTTGGGGAGGGCTGCCGCGCACAACCCGAACGCTCTCGATCGGGAGAACAGGATCGTATTCTGAGGTTAGAGTCAGCTTTAGATCAAAAAAAGACTGGGCCTCCACCGCGCAGTACTGCAGCCCCACCAATAGGAAAACCAAAAAAAAGATCGCCGCTTTCAGAGAACGCATGGGAGTTTCTCGGGGCTTCGCAACAATCATAGGGCAAAGGGCCATCCCAGCTCCCTCAAGAGGGCGGAATGAGCCCAAACTAAGAGCGCAGGCGCTCTTCCCATTGACGAGCAGGGGAGGCTCGGCGGATGTCCCGCCAAATGGCTGTGGCCGCCAGCGCTCCGTCAGCAACCGCAATCGCCACCTGATTGAGGCCTTGCTTCAAATCTCCTACCGCGAACAGCCGCGGATGGGTGGTGCGGCACCACTCGTCGGTCACGAGGTTTTCGCCCTGCCACTGCAAGTTGGGGATCCCTTTCAAATAGTCGTTGTGGTACTTGGCTCCCATGGCCACCAGGCCGGTAGTTGCCTCGATGTAGGTGCCATCCGCGAGCTCTACACCGCGCATCTGGTGGTTCTCGCCCAGAAAGCGGCGGATGGGAGATTCGTAAAGGGGATAGCCGTGCTCGGCCAGTTTTTGGCGCATTTCAGGGCCGACCGAGCAGAGGCCGTGAGTCAACACCGAGATATAAGGCGTAAACCAGTTGAGGACAAAGGCAGTGTTGATTTGAGCCTCTGAGCCGACGATTAAAACTGCCTTTTGATCCCGCATTTCGTAGCCATCGCAAATCATACAGACATGCAATGAATAGCCGGCATAGTCGTAAACATTTTGCATGTCCGGCAATTGCGGCAGATGATCGATGATGCCTGTTGCCGCGATCAAATACTTGCTGCGAAAAACGGGGTAGAGGCTGTTGACTTTTCCCACCTTGACCTTGACGGCAAAAAGGTCTCCCTCATCCTTCACATTTTCCACATAGCCCCATAGATAGTCCACCCCCAAGCTGAGGGCGTGCTCCCTTCCCTGTCGCAACAGCTCTCGTCCTGGCGTGTTTGGCGGCAGGCCCAGATAATTGCGCAGATCCTGCATCCAAAAAGATCGGCCTTTGCCTTTTTCCACCACCAGACAACTCAAGCCATAGCGAGTCAGATAGATTGCCGCCGACAGCCCCCCTGCGCCGCCACCGGCGACAATGACGTCGTAGGTTTTGTTCAAGCCAACTTCTAGGTTCTTGCTGTTTAGTTTCATAGACAGACTCCCTTTAGGTGCTTTTCAGTCTTTCCGGTTGCCCCCACCGGTCAATGAGGTATGGGTCAAGACATCAAACCTTAAAATTTTAGGAAAAAGCCAGAAAGAGTCTCCGCCTTCAGGGGCCTCGAGGTCAAGGCCGACAAGCCCAGAGAACAATCGTCTAAGATAAGAGGCAAAGCTTCCACTCAGGAGAGACGTCTTATGCCAGGCATCTTAGCGGCAATCGCCCTGATCTTCCTCGGTTACCTGTTTAACTCCGTCAAGATCATCAGCCAGGGCTATGAGGCGCTGGTAGAACGTCTGGGCCGGTTTCACCGCAAGCTAACACCCGGGCTGCACGTCATTTTTCCTCCCATCGACAGGATTGTGTTCCAGGAAACCATTCGCGAGAAGGTGTTGGACGTGCCGCCGCAGCAGTGCATCACCAGCGACAACGTTTCTTTGATGGCGGATGCGGTGGTCTATTGGCGCATTACGGATATGATCAAGGCTCGCTATGCAGTAGAGGATGTACAGCGGGCTTTGGTGAACTTGGTGCTGACGGCCCTGCGGGCCGAAATTGGCCGCATGGATCTAGATCAGACCTTCTCCTCCCGCGCCGAGATCAACGCCCGCCTTTTGACAGAACTGGACGAGGCCACCGATCCCTGGGGGATCAAGATCACCCGCGTGGAAGTTCGAGATATTCAGCCCTCCAAAACCGTGCAGGACTCGATGGAAAAGCAGATGGCTGCCGAGCGGGAGAAGCGAGCGGCCATTCTCAAATCCGAGGGGGAGCAGCAGGCCAGCATCAACCAAGCGGCGGGGGCTGCCAAGGCGCAGTTGTTGCGAGCAGAAGCTGAGAAGCGCGAGCGGCTGCTCCTAGCCGAGGGCACGGCTGAGGCCATCAAAACCATTGCCGCCACTTTGCAGGAAAACCCAGAGGCAGCCAACGCGCTGCAATACTTGATGGCGCAAAACTACATCGATATGGGTCTCAAGGTGGGCAGTAGCCCCAGCTCGAAGGTGATCTTTATGGATCCCAATTCCATCCCCGCTACCCTGCAAGGGTTGCTCTCTATGGTGGATGTGGCCAAGGGAGAACAGGGATCCCGCGCTTCCGGGGCTTCCCAAAAGTTGGGCAGCTCCACGGCTTTCCCGACCGAGGTGAACTTTCCTCAGCTCGACTAGCAGCGACAGCTATGGTAGCTTCAAGGGATACCGCTTGGCTGCTGGTGGGGCAGGTGGTGGCTGCTCATGGACTGCGGGGCTGGCTGCGGGTTAAGTGCTGGTCGGATTTTCCGGAGCGCCTTACCGAGCCAGGGCCGCGCTGGCTGCAGCGGGATAGCGATCCGGAGCCTCTGTTGCATCCTTTGATCGAGGGGCAGTTTTTTCCCGCCAAGGGCCTATACCTGGTGCGGCTGGAAGGAATTCCCGATCGGACGGCGGCAGAGGCTTGGGTGGGAGCTAAGGTGTTGGTGCCGGCTTCCCAGCGCCTGCCCCTCGAGCCGGAGGAGTACCACTACTCCGATCTCATCGGCCTGGCCGTTTACCATCAAGGGCGGCTGCTGGGGCATGTCTCGGCCATCTGGGCCGCTGGCCAAGACGTGCTGGAGATCGCCACCCCCGACAAGCGGCAGGTGTTGATCCCCTTTGTGAAGGCTCTGGTGCCGGTTGTGGATTTGGAAAAAGGTGAGCTGCAGGTGCAGCCGCCACCGGGATTGGTGGAGAGCTTTCTCGGCCAGGATCGGGCAAGAAACTGATCTCCATCCCTGCATCCCCTGCTAAAGTTTGCCCTCAGAAGCGGCTGTGTGGCCGTTTTAGCCTTTTGTGCTATTATGGGGGCAGGTTTTTGGCATTTGGATTATCTCTGGCTTCTGGCGTCAATTTCTCTGGGTTTAGGTCGGCGGGGGCCGGGATCTCTCTTCGGGATTGGAGTTACGAATGACGGAGAACTACGGTGCAGAGCAGATCCAAGTTTTGGAAGGCTTGGAGGCTGTGCGCAGGCGGCCTGGCATGTACATTGGCTCCACTGGGCCGAAGGGATTGCACCACCTGGTGTACGAGGTGGTGGACAACTCCGTCGATGAAGCTCTGGCTGGCTACTGCAACGAAATTGAGGTTACTCTCCACCCCGATGGCTCGGTATCGGTGCTGGACAATGGCCGCGGCATCCCGGTAGACATCCACCCCAAGACCGGGCAGTCGGCGCTGGTGACGGTCATGACTGTGTTGCACGCTGGCGGCAAATTCGGCGGCGGCGGCTACAAGGTCTCCGGGGGGCTGCACGGCGTTGGGGTATCGGTGGTGAATGCCCTCTCCGAGTGGTTGGAGGCCAGAGTCTGGCGGGAGGGCAAGGTTTACTTCCAGCGCTTCGAGCGAGGGGCGGTGGTGGGATCCCTTCAGTCCGAGCCGCAGCCTGCCGGTGCCCAGCGGCGGGGCACGGAGGTGCGCTTTAAGCCGGATGAGCTCATCTTCCCGGAGCGGGAGTTTGACTACAGCCTGTTGGCGGCCCGCTTGCGCGAGCTGGCCTACCTCAATGCCGGCTTGAAAATCATCTTCAGCGATCTGCGGCGGGATCCGCCTCACCGCGAAGTCTATCAATTTGCCGGCGGCATTAAGGAATATGTGGCCTTCATCAACCACGAAAAAACCCCCATCCACCCCGATATTATCTATGTGCGCGGGGAGCGGGATGGCGTCGAGGTAGAAGCGGCATTGCAGTGGTGCGCGGATGTCTACACCGATACCTTGATTGGCTTTGCCAACAACATCCGCACCACTGAGGGGGGCACCCACTTGGAGGGATTGAAGACCGCCCTTACCCTCACCATCAACAGCCAAGCCCGCAAGCTCAACAAACTCAAGGACTCCGACAGCAACCTGGCGGGAGAAAATGTGCGGGAGGGGCTGACCGCCATCCTTGCAGTCAAGGTGCCCAACCCTGAGTTTGAGGGGCAGACCAAAACCAAGCTGGGCAACACCGAGGTGCGGGGCATTGTCCAGACCCTTGTCTCGGAAGCCCTTACAGAATACCTAGAGTTCAACCCCAACGTGGCCAGGGGGATCGTCGAGAAGGCCATCCAGTCCTTCAACGCGGCCGAGGCGGCCCGTCGGGCCCGGGAGCTGGTGCGCCGTAAGTCTGCCCTGGAATCTTCCACCCTGCCGGGGAAACTGGCCGACTGCAGTTGCCGGGATCCGGCGGAGTCGGAGGTGTACTTGGTGGAGGGCGACTCGGCAGGGGGCAGCGCCAAGCAGGGACGGGATCGCCAGTTTCAGGCGGTGCTGCCTTTGCGGGGCAAGATCCTCAACATCGAGAAGGCGGATCCCGCCAAGATCTACAAAAACGCCGAGATTCAGGCCATGATCACAGCGCTGGGCCTGGGGGTCAAGGGCGAGGAGTTCGATCCCAGCCAACTGCGCTACCACCGCATCATCCTCATGACCGACGCCGACGTGGACGGCAGCCACATCCGCACCCTGCTGCTCACCTTCTTTTACCGCTATCAGAAGGCGCTTTTGGAGCAGGGCTACGTCTACATTGCCTGTCCGCCGCTTTACAAGATCGAGTGGGGCCGCAACAACGTGCGCTACTGCTACAACGAGGCCGAGAAAGAGCAAGTCCTGCGCAGCCTGCCGGCCAACACCAAGTACACCATCCAGCGCTTCAAGGGCTTGGGGGAAATGATGCCGGAGCAGCTTTGGGAAACCACCATGAACCCGGCAACGCGCGTCCTCAAGCAGATCACCATCGAAGACGCAGCCGAAGCCGATCGCATTTTCACCATCCTGATGGGGGATGCCGTCGGGCCGCGTCGGGAGTTCATCGAGGCCCACAGTGCCCAGTTGGATCTGGCGGCTCTGGATATTTGACGGGGGAGATGTGGTAGCTGCCATCGGCCTGCACCCAGGCAATCTCCGGGATCCGGCAGCGGCGGGCGTAGGCCTCGATCTCTTCGGGCGTCCGATCCAGCAACTCCAGCTCCACCGCCTCTGACTCGCGCCAGCGGGCGGCCAAGGCCAGCGCCGCCGGGATCCCTGCCGGCACCAGTGGCACCACCAACCGCTTGCACCCCGTTGCCTCGTCCTGGGGAGTGGGGGGCAAAAGCCGCAGCAGGGTATCCGGCAGGAGGGTAAAGCCGATCCCTGGCTGCTCCAGTTGCTGTGGGCTATAGAGGGCATAGAGCCGGTCGTAGCGCCCGCCTAAGGCGATGATTTCTCCCCCCACCACTGCTTGGAAGACAATGCCGGTGTAGTAGGCCAAGGTTTGCAGCAAGCTCAGATCCAACACCACCCGCACTTGCTGGGCTTCCAGAATCTGGCACAACTGCCGCAGATCTCGCAGCCGCTCCGGCGACACAGGAAGCTGGGCCAGCTGAGGTAGAACCTGTTCCGGCTGGCCACGCAATCCCAGAATCTGCAGGCCAATCTGGCGGGCCGCCTCTGGCAGCGGAGCCGCTTCTAGGTAAACGTAGTCAAGCTGGGCAATGGCACGGCGCACCGCCGCCTGGGCCTTGGGAGTAACAGAGTTAAGCAGGCTCTCAGTCAGGCTCACATCTCCCAACAGCAATGTCCAGTTGCTGAGGCCAACAGCGCGCACGCAATCGGCTAAAAGCAGCAAGATCTCAGCGTCGGCTAGCCATCCGCCCGCGCCGATGAGCTCCACCCCTGACTGGAAAAACTCCTGGCTGCTGTAGGAGCCCTCCTCCCGCCGGCTATTGCGGAACACGTTGCCGTGGTAGTAAAGCCGCAGCGGCAGGGGCCCGCTGGCCAGACGCGTGGCTGCTGCCCGCACGATGGAAGCGGTGAATTCCGGGCGCAACCCCAGCATTGTCCCTTCCCCGTCCCGCAACTGCAGCACTGCCTCGGCGCGGATGGATCCCCCAGCCAGTAGCGTCTCTAGCCGTTCCAGGGTGGGCGTGATGATACGTTGGTAGCCGTAACGGCGAAAAACCTGGGTTAGCTGCGCCCCTAGCCTTTCCCGCCGCTGGACTTCCCGCGGCAAAAAGTCGCGGGCGCCAGTGGGAGGGCGCAGGGAACTGGTTTCCCAAAGCAAATCTGCACCGCCAGGACGATCGTCCACAGGCAAACTCCCACAGCCTGTCCTGCCGCATCCTAGCACTGGGGTAGAGGAGATCAAGTCTTCCGCCACGGAAAGCCAGGCCACGTCCAGAGGGGATCGGTGGAGCGCACCCGGTGCATCCCCGCGGCGGCAAAGCGGGCAAAGGCCGCCTCCGCCTGCTCGCTAAAATCGACTACGCCGGGGATCACCACCGGCGAGGTGCAATCTTCCAGAAGGTAAATCTTCTTGGCCAGGGCGGGATCCCTGGACTGGATCTCCTGCAGCAGGTCGCTTACCGTCCAGGCGACGCAGTGGCTTTTGGCTTGGCCAGCCACGATCAGGGCATCGAATTCCAGTAGGTGGCCGATAAGGGATTCATTTTTCTCGTCGATGGGATCCCCTTCCGGGCCGGTCAAGACTTCCGGGCTGAGGGCGGAGTAGTTTTCCGTCAGGGGGTTGGCCCCCTTGAGCTGCAAGCTGGGCTGGCTGCAGCGGGCAATGGTGTGGAAGAAGATCGCCTCCTCCACCGCCGGCACCAGGGCATGGCCAATCCCACCTAGCATGGAATGGTAGGGCCAGACAATGAGAGGATATTTCCCCCCTTTCTCCAATTGCTCGGCATAGTGGAGGGCGTAGACCTGCAGCCGCGTCAGATCCCCTTGGGTGAGGTTGGCGGCCACCGCGGGGTTGACCCGCCAGCGCCCGGAGCGAATCTCGGCGGCAGAAATGGCTGTAGCTGGCTCGGGATGGGATCCCTGGGCGTCCACCCAGAAGATGGGGTGGAAGATCTGCATGGCGGTGTGGGTGTCCAGGGTAGCCACGATCTGGGTGATGTGGGCGAGGTGGCGGTAGATAAATTGACACAGACGCCGGTTATCCTCCACCGCCCCCAGGCCGCTAGAACCACCCACAAACAGCTCAAAGCCAGGAATGCAGAAGGTATTTTGCACATCGATGAGCAACAAGCCTACCCGCACCTGGTCGGATTCTGCCGATGGGATGCGGTGCTCTTGGGCCCACTGCTCCGCCTCTAGGGCCCGCTGTTGGTAGGGCACCCGCCAAATCTCCCCCACCCGCTCGGGATCAAAATGAACAGGCAAGGGAAGTGTCGGCGGAGCTTGAGTCGTTACTCCCTGGACAGTGGTGTTCATGGCTTTTTAGAGTGCAGTCAAGCTCTTATCGCTGGGGCCACCTCGCCGGGATCCCTGGCAGGCCAAACTTGTTACCATAGTAGCTCCAACTTTGGCAAGGACTTCTTTGCCCGCTCCCCTAGCTTTTCAGCGGCTTGTCCCTTGAGGTTTCCATGGTGAATTCAGACTTCTCCTCCCTGCAGCCCCAGGACTACGGCCTGTTGACGGATCTCTACCAGTTCACAATGGCTGCCTGCTATGTGGGGGAGGGGCTGGAGAATCAGCCGGCGGCCTTTGAGCTGTTTGTGCGGCGCTTGCCTAGCGACTATGGCTACCTCATCGCCATGGGGCTGGCCCAAGCGGTGGAATACCTGCAGCAGTTGCACTTTCCGCCGCAAGCCTTGCAGGCGCTGCGGGAGACGGGCATTTTTGCCGAGGCACCGCAACGCTTCTGGGAGCTGCTGGCTAGCTGCCGCTTCGAGGGGGATGTGTGGGCAGTGCCGGAAGGAACGGCCGTTTTCGCCAACGAGCCGCTGCTGCGGGTAGAGGCTCCTCTGTGGCAGGCGCAACTGGTGGAAACCTACTTGCTGACCACCTTCAACTACCAAACCCTGATTGCCACCAAGGCGGCCCGCATGCGGGATGCTGCCGGGGATGAGGCCATTTTGTTGGAGTTCGGCACGCGGCGAGCCTTTAGCCCCCAGGCGGGCCTGTGGGCAGCGCGGGCAGCGCTGGCGGCGGGGTTCAACGCCACCTCCAACGTCTTGGCAGCTCTCAAGCTGGGGCGCAAGCCGGCAGGCACGATGGCCCATTCTCTGGTGATGGCCATTGCCGCCCTCTCCGGCGATGAGACCCGCGCTTTTCAAGCCTTCCGGCGCTACTTTCCCCAGGCGGTTCTGCTCATCGATACCTACGATCCCATCCAGGGAGCGCGCACAGCGGCCCAGCTCTTTGCAGCCACCCATCCGGATCAACTGGGATCCCAAGGCGAGATCGGCGGCGTGCGCATCGACTCCGGGGACCTGGAGGCCCTCTCCCACCAGGTCAAGGCCATCCTGCCCCAGGGGGCGCCGGTCTTTGTCAGCGGCGATTTGGACGAGTACGAGATCGAACGGCTGCACCGCTCCCAAGCCCCTATCAGCGGCTATGGAGTGGGGACGCGGCTGGTGACCGGCGAGGGCGTGAACGGAGTGTACAAATTGGTGGAGATTAACGGGATCCCAGTGGCCAAGGCCTCCTTTGCCAAAGCCACCCTGCCGGGGCGCAAGCAGATCTTCCGCGGTCCCACAGGGGACTTGCTCGGCCAGGCCGACGAGAGCCCGCCCCCTGGCTACCAGCCGCTGCTGCGCCCGATCCTGCGCAAGGGTGTGCTGTTGGAGCCCCTGCCGGATCTGGAGGCGATTGCCCGCACCAGCCGTGCCTCGGTCCTGCGCCTGCCCCAGGCAGTGCGGCAACTGCGCCAGCCGGCTCCCTGGCCTATGGCCCTGACCCCTGCCCTGCAGCAGGTTAAGGATCGTCACCTGGGCTCTTCCTAAGCAAGCAGAACCCCAGAGAAGGGGTTCCCGCTGCTCTATAATATTCTGGCTTTGGGGTTTCAGCTTTGCGAGTTTGTGCTTGGCAAGGCGCTGAAGTCCCCGCTCTGGCTGAAGTCTTACAAGTGCTTGTTTTCGCCTCCAGCTCTATGACCCAACGTGCCTTAATTACCGGCATCACCGGCCAGGATGGCTCTTACCTGGCCGAGCTGCTGTTGCAAAAAAACTATGAAGTCCACGGCATTGTCCGCCGCGCCAGCACCTTCAATACCGACCGCATCGACCACATCTATGTGGATGCCCACGATCCCAACGCCCGGCTGTTTCTCCACTATGGGGATCTCACCGATGGCACCACCCTGCGCAAGATCCTGGAACAGGTGCAGCCGACGGAGGTGTATAACCTGGGGGCCCAATCCCACGTGCGGGTCAGCTTTGAGGCGCCAGAATACACCGTCGATGCGGTGGCTATGGGCACCCTACGCCTCCTGGAGGCCATCCGCGACTACCAGCAGCGCACGGGGATCCGGGTGAAGTTTTACCAGGCGGGATCCTCGGAGATGTTCGGCCTGGTGCAGGAGATCCCGCAAAAGGAGACCACCCCCTTCTACCCCCGCAGCCCCTACGCCTGCGCCAAGGTGTACGCCTACTGGCAAACAGTCAACTACCGCGAAGCCTACAACCTCTTTGCCTGCAACGGCATTTTGTTCAACCACGAGAGCCCACGGCGAGGAGAAACCTTTGTTACCCGCAAGATCACCCGCGCCGTCAGCCGCATCGTGGCCGGCAAGCAGGACAAGCTCTACCTGGGCAACCTGGATGCCAAGCGGGACTGGGGCTACGCCAAAGACTACGTCGAGGGAATGTGGATGATGCTGCAGCAGCCCCAGCCAGATGACTACGTGCTGGCTACTGGCGAAACCCACAGCGTGCGGGAGTTTGCCGAACGCGCTTTTGCTTTGGTGGGCATGCCCATTACCTGGCGGGGATCCGGACTGGAAGAACAGGGACTCTACAAAGATCGCGTGCTGATCGAGATCGATCCCCGCTACTACCGCCCCACGGAGGTGGATCTGCTCCTGGGGGACGCCTCCAAGGCCAAGCGGGTACTGGGGTGGCAGCCCAAGGTGACCTTTGCCCAACTGGTGGAGCTGATGGTGCTGGCGGATCTGGAGGCCATCGGCTTGGATCCGGATCCCATCCTGGGGGAGCGGCGCACCCTCAACGGCCTGCTGAGCGAGGATCGCGCCTTCATCCGCACCCAACTGGGGGTTCGCTACGACTAATGGCACCGCTCCCCAAAGTCAGCTAAAAAACGGCTCTCACCCCTTGCTTAAAGGCCGGGCTAAGACCTTAATATAGGAGATCGCCAATTCTTTTGGCGCACGGCCAATGTTTTCGCCTGTGCTCTTCTGCTGAGTATCTTTGCCGATTTCGGAGAAACGCCCGCATGTCCCGCTACACAGGTCCCCGCCTCAAGATCATTCGTCGCTTCGGGGGACTTGATCTGCCCGGTTTGACGCGCAAGCGCCCCAAAAATACCAATCCACCTGGTATGCACGGGGCCGAGCGCAAGAAAAAATCCGAGTATGCCATCCGCCTAGAAGAGAAGCAGAAGGTGCGCCTCAACTACGGGGTGAGCGAGCGCCAGATGCTCCGCTACATGCGCAAGGCGCGGCGCTCCAAGGGATCCACCGGGCTAGCCTTGCTGCAGATGCTGGAGATGCGGCTGGATTGCATCGTCTTTCGCCTCGGCATGGCTCCAACCATTCCGGCGGCTCGGCAGTTGGTAAGCCACGGCCACATCGAAGTCAACGGCCGCAAAGTCACCATCCCCAGCTATGGCTGCAAAGTTGGGGATGTGATCACGGTAAGGAACAAGGAGTCTTCTCGCAAATTGGTGGCCGCCTACGCTGAGTATCCGGGGCTGTTCCTGCCCGATTACCTGGAATTTGACAAAGAGAAGCTGCGCGGGCGTATCAAAGAACTGCCTCCCCGAGAGCAGATCTGCGCACCAGTGAACGAGCTGCTGGTTGTCGAGTTCTATTCCCGTAAACTCTAGGCCTCTCTTTTGCCGTCATTGCGGATCGTGAGGAAACCTCAGGGGCTAAGCCCAGAGGGGGCGATTTTTCTCAGTTCGTCGCGTTTCTTCTGCTGGCGCCAGCGGTACTTGGCACCATGGCTATTTCGAAACGTTTCTCCACATCTTTATTACTACGCAACGCTGTCGCGAACGAGCTGCCCTAGCTCCCCTCTCCCAGAGGGAGAGGGGTTGGGGGTGAGGGAGAAAGAACCGAGCAGAGATCAAAGCCTGCCGACGGCCCGCTGCAGTTGTACCAGGGCGCGGTTGTAGGCGATTACAGCATTGGAGAGGTTGCCACGGGCGGTGGTGAGGGCAGTTTCGGCGTTGATCACCTCTGTTTGCGTGCCCACCCCGGCCTGAAGGCGCAGCCGCGCCAGGCGCAGGCTCTCCTCTGCCGAGGCAATCGCTACCTTGGCTGAGTCGATCTGTTCGCGGCTGGAGCTGAGCGTGAGGAAAGCCTCTTCCACACTGCGTCGGATTTCGTTACGGCTGCCGATGAAATTGTTCACGGCCACCTGCCCGTCGATCTCGGCTTGGCGAGCCTGGGCGGCCGCCTTACCCCCGTCCAGCCAAGTCAAACTGAAATTGGCGCCGACCGAGTAGCCGATATCGAAGCTGTCGCGGCTGGCCTTGAAATCGTTAACCGCATCGAGGGTGGCGAACAAACCAATCTGGGGACCGTTGCTGGCTTGCGCCAGGCGCACACGAGCTTGGGCTTGTTCCAACTCTCGGCGTTGGCGCTCCAGCTCTTGCCTTTGGGCAAAAGCGGCAACAATAGTCTCTTCTAGGCTCAGGTCCCACTCTCCCACAGGCTCGATGGGATCCCTGGCCAGCACATCAGTGGGACTGGGAAAGTTCAGCAGCTCGGCCAGGCGGCGGCGGCTCAGTTGTTGGGTGTTTTGGGCCACCAGTAGGGTTTGTCGATTGTTGGCCAATTCGGTCTCCGCCTGGAGAATCTCGAAGCGGGTACCCACCCCAGCCCGCTCTCGGGCTTGGGCATCCCGCAGGGTGGCTTCAGAACTTGCAACGGCAGCCTGGCTGATGGCCACTCGGGCATCGGCGCTCTGCAGATCGTAGTAGGCGTTGGCCACAGCTTGTTTCACTGTCTGCAGGGTTTGCTCCAGTTGCAGTTGGGCGACGCGCAGAGCTTCTTGGGCCAGTCTTAGGTTTTGTTCTCTGATCCCGTTGTCGAAAGCGGTGTAGTCCACCCGCACCACGCTAGCTGAGAGAGTGTGAACTTCGCGGCTTGGCCTGCCACCAGGCGAGGGAGGTTCGCTGTATTGGTAACTGGCTCGAGTGGAGAGGGTGGGGGCAAAAGCTGCCTGCGCCAGGGCAACCCCAGCCTCAGCCCGTTCTACAGCCAGCCTTGCCTGCTGCACCGCTGGGTTTTGGGCAACAGCAATCTCCAGGGCTTCTTGTAAGGACAAGCCCTCCGTCCGCTCGATGCGCACCTCCAAAGGGGATTGAGGCACCACCAGTTCTTCGGCCCTAGCAGCCCCCTGCGAGACCGGGGCAGGAGTGGCAGGGCGGGCCTCGGGCGGGATCGACAGGGTGGGAGGCAGGTTGGGGGTGCGGATGGCTCGGCTATCTGGGAGAACCAAGGCGGCAGGATCAGGCGCTTTCGTTTCTTGGGCAAAGGCAGGCACAGCCCAGAGCAGGCTGAACAGGAGGCCGCAGGGGGCAAACCGGCTAAGGGACGACCGGGATCCCGCCGAGCTTGGCTGTCGTTGAGGACGTCGAAGCTGGCCCCTGGCTAGATGCTGCATCGCCATCGCGTTATCACTCTCAACATCACCTCTAGCAGTATCGCAAAGGAAGGGACGAAGATAAGACGGTTTTCCACAGGCTTGATTGCCGCTCTGTTTGGGCCGGTGGCAGGAAGCCGAACCTTCAGACAGCCCGCAGGAAAATCTTCTGCGCCATCAGGGCCCCTCTTTACCAGCCCCAACAGGTCTCGAGACACAAAAGGATAGCTTGGTAGCCCCGCACTTGAGTGCGCGCCGGAAAAGCCCGCTAGCGACTTTGGTCGCTTACCCATGATGGGGGTCGTTGATATAGTTTCATAGCTCAAACAACCTCTTCCTGACTTCTCCTACCAAGACCTTTTTCCTTCTCTTTGGCCAAAAAATGAGATAAACAACCGCTAGCCCCACACCATGCTTGTAGTGATTGTACCGTTGACTTTCCTCTCGCATTATCGCTTGCCCATGTCAGACTGCGGTTGTCATGCCGCTTGCCAACAATGATGGAGTACGGCTGTCAGCAGGTTCGAGTCAGGAACAGGAAGCTAGTCCCCCTATCAGAGTACTTGTGTCAACAGTCTAATAAGGTGTACAACTGTGCTTTGTACTATGCGAGACAAGTCTATTTCAAAACGAAGCGATGGGCAAGCTATGGTGAGCTTTGCGCTGAGATGGCGAGAACCCGCACTTCATCGCGATGTATGTTTCCGCCGTACAACAGACCTGTAAGTCTGTAGCTGGAGTGGGTCTATGCCAAGCCTGCCCAGCCCCAATCGCTGGATCCGAGAAAAGCTCTAGCAATTGACCACGGAGTCAACAACTGGCTCACGTGCGTTAGCAACTTAGGACATAGCTTCATCATTGGTGGCCGCAAAGTCAAGTCCTTTAACCAGGGGTACAACAAGGAGCTGGCTAGGCTCAAGACTCACAAGCTGCGGGGGTTTTGGTTGCAAAAGCTTCGTCGAATTACGGAAACCGGAGAATGCAATCCACAAAGCTGCGGGCAAGGTCATTGACTTCTGTTTGCACCACTCAATTGGGAGAATAGTCTTTGGTTGGAACAAAGAATGCGGTTTAGGGAAGGTCAATAACCAAAACTTTGTTTTCGTCCCAACAGGTCGGTTCAAGGAGCGTATTGCGCAATTATGTCGGCATTATGGCATGGAGTTTATTGAGGTAGAGGAAGCGTACAGCTCTCAGGCAAGCTTCCTAGATGGAGATGAGCTACCTAATTATGGTGAAAAACCCCACGGGTGGAGACCCTCTGGAAAGCGTGTCAAGCGGGGCCTGTACCAAACGGCAAAGGGGTGGTTGGTCAACGCTGAGGCGAATGCTGCCGCCAACCTGCTTAAGAAAGTCAGAAGAACCTTGGGGCTTTGCCTTCAGGAACTGTCTAGAGGCGCTTTGACAACGCCTTTGCGACGACCGTGTAAGAATCCCCCGCCTTCAGGCCGGGGAGGATGTCAATTGGTTAAGTCGTCAACCCAGGGATCCCATTGCCCCAAGGTGGTTGGCCAGCGCCCCCAGGCTGGCATAGACACCCTGGAGAGAGGCAAGGGCTTGATCCCAAAGGGTGTGGGTCAGCGACCACCTGTCCAACCCCATGGCACCGCACAACAGCAGCAAGTAGAGGTTGGCAAAGGTGAAGAGGGAGGCTGCCCGCTCCCGGCTGTGCGGCTCCTGGAGCAACTGCACCGCCTTCCAAATTAGAAGGGATCCCAGCAGGGTCGCCGCGCTCAAGTAAAAGGATCCCAGCACGTGCAAAGGGTAAACCAGCAGTAGACTGACCGGCACCAGCAACAGGGCGTAGAGAAGAATCTGGGCGGCAGTCGGCCTTTCTCCGGCCACCACCGGCAGCATCGGCACCCCGGCGCGGGCATAGTCTTCTCGCTTTAAAATCGCTAGGGCCCAGAAGTGGGGCGGGGTCCACAAAAAGATGAGGGCAAACATCACCCAAGCAGCCCAGCTCAGCTCGCCCGTAGCCGCTGCCCAGCCCACTAAAGGGGGGATCGCCCCCGCTGCTCCGCCGATGACGATGTTCTGGGGGCTGGAACGCTTCAGCCAGTGGGTATAGACCCCTACATACACCAGGATCCCCGCCATGGCCAAGCTGGCAGCCAGCAAATTGGTAAAACAGGCCAGCAAGCCAAAGGACATCACAGCCAGGATCCCGGCAAACCTCAGGGCATGGCGTGCCCGAATGCGGCCAGAAGGCAAAGGACGATGGCGGGTTCGCTCCATCATCCGATCAATATCGGCGTCGTACACCATGTTGATGACATTGGCTGCTGCCGCCGCCATCCCCCCCCCCAAGAGGGTGACGCCAAACTTGAAAGGATCCGTATTGCCCGCCATCCACATGGCTCCAGCCGTGGTCATCAGCAAGAGGGCGATGATCTTCGGCTTCACCAACTGGCTATAGCTGCGCAAAACCTGCGCAAGACTTTGGTGATGGCCAAAAGGGATCCCTGTCACCGTGTTCTGACAAGGATCTGGACGGTAGGTTTGAAGGATATCTGCCATGGAACTACTTGCCGTTGATTTCTGCGGCCGCGGCTACCCTCCGAGGGCTCCGGGGAGAGCTTCCTTCCTCCTGGCTTTCAAGGCTGTTGCTCGTACGCCAGGCCAGCACCGTAAAGCCCAGCAAGCACCCCAGCAAAGCTGCCCCAATCATCTGGTGGGCTACCGTCAAGGGCTCCACCTGCAGCCGGTAGCGATAGGTAAGAACGCCAACCCCTACTTGCGCCAGCAAAAGGCCCACCGAACCATGGCCCAGCAGCTTGAGAATCCGCGGGAGCTGCCGGCGTCGCCAACTTGTGGCCACCGCCACCACCAACACCGCCAGTGTGGCCGGAGCCACCCCCAGCAAGTGACCGTTCATCACCCCGCACAGCTCGCCAGCAGCTAAGCACTGGTGCAACGCCCATTGGGAAGCCACCAAAGCTCCGAGAAGGCTCTGGACGTACACCAGCAGCACTGCCCCCAAGCCGAGCCAGGGCAAGTAGCCAACAGAAGCTCTCCCCTCCTCCGAAGGAGCGACGCTTGGCAGGGCCAGCAATCCCAAGGTGAGCAGCGTGGCAAAAAACAGCAGGCCCGTGCCCAGGTGAGCCGTCACAATGTCAAAGCGCAACAGCTCCGTTACCGTCAGCCCGCCCAGGATCCCTTGGGCCACGACCAAGACAAAAGCCCAGCTCAGGCCCCAGGGCAGCCAAGCGGGCAAGGCCTTGCGCTTCAGCCAGGCAAACCCCGTTAGCAGCAGGGTGGCCAAGCCCACCCCAGCAGCCACCAGGCGGTGAAACCACTCCAGAAACACCTGCAGGTTCATCTGCTCAGTGGGGACAAGCTCTCCATAGCAGAGG
Organism: Thermostichus sp. OS-CIW-20; assembly: GCF_054061455.1. Taxonomy (NCBI): domain Bacteria; kingdom Bacillati; phylum Cyanobacteriota; class Cyanophyceae; order Thermostichales; family Thermostichaceae; genus Thermostichus; species Thermostichus sp. OS-CIW-20. The sequence continues at coordinate 130,718 of NZ_JBSSEF010000001.1, read as the reverse complement.
GGCCAATCTGGACAGGATAAGCCAGCATTCATGACTCGAGTGGCACTGCCCAGTCCCATCAACAGCCAAGTGGCCGCTGCTAAACCCAGCAAGGCTTGCCCCATGCGCAGGGAAAGCTCCCTAGACGGCAAGGGATGAGCGTGAGATTGGGAAATCGAAGAGTCCATCGCCGTTGAAAAAGTTATTGCAAGTCAATCCAAGCTCGGAATAATCTGCATAAAAAATAATCGAGATCGATACTTAAGCTATCCATTTCAGTTAGCGAGCTTAATTCAATAGGTCTTTGAGGTCTAACTGGCTCAGCATCTAGCTATAGGCAGACAAGGAGACTGACTCCCCTGTAACGGATCCTAAATGCAGACTTGCGGCTGGCGAAGGCTTTTTAAGAATTTCTTTGTGCTGAGCCACGCCTCCTCTGCATGCATCGTTCATCTTCCAGAAGCTCTGTCGATCCTGCCAATCAAGCCGCTCCCCTCTACCAATTCCCAGCGATGAAGATTCTGAAGAGATCCCTAAGCCTGGGCAATCCTCTCCAGCTCCCGTGACCTAAATGGATATGAAGGATGGGTGTGGCCCGCTTCGGCTCTGTTCGCAGAACAGATTTTGTCTAGGGCGGGCGTGCCTTGCATTTGCAGTGGGGAAGAGCAGTCGTGAGTGCGCTCAGTAACATCATTTTGGTGGGTATTGGGGTTCTGCTGACCCTGGCCAGCCTCTGGTATGGCCAGAATCACCATCTGCTTCCCGAAGCAGCGGCCAACTCGGCTCCTCTGTTCGATAGCCTCTTCAACAGCACGATCACCATCGCCACGGGGATCTTTTTGGTGGTGGAGGGGGTGCTTCTCTACTGTGCCATCCGTTACCGCAAGCGGCGGGGCGACCGTGGGGATGGGGATCCCAACCACGGCAACGTGCTGCTGGAGATCGTCTGGACAGCGGTGCCAGCAGTGATCATCCTCTGGCTGGGCCTGGCCAGCCTCGATGTCTATCAGGCGGTGTATGGGGGCGCCGATGTGGGCGGTCACATCCACACGGCCATGGCGATGGAGCCCTCCCAAGACTCAGCAGCAGGGGATCCGGACTATGCCTACACTCCCGCGCTGCTGCCCGGAAAGGAGATGGGCCAGCCGGAGCTGGTTGTCCAAGTTCAGGGCATGCAATATGCTTGGGTATTCACTTATCCGGAGTCGGGTTTGGTGGCTGGCGAGCTGCACCTTCCTCTTAACAAGCGGGTGCGCCTTAATATGACGGCTCTGGATGTCAACCACGCCTTCTGGGTGCCGCAATTTCGCCTCAAGCAAGATCTCATTCCGGGCCGAGAAACCCACTTGGAGTTTGTGCCCACGCAGTTGGGAACTTACCCCATCGTCTGCGCCGAGTTGTGTGGCCCTTACCATGGGGTGATGGCCGGGCAACTAATTGTGGAGACGCCGGAAGAGTTCGAGCGCTGGCAGCAGGAGCAAGTTTTGGCCGCCGGTGGAGAGGGTGGCGCCCTTGCCCTGGCGGCGGACTCGCCGTCACTGCCTCTCCAGCACGGGCATCGTCTGGAATTTTCTCCGTCGGAGTCTGCCTTTGTCCAAGTTCACCGGCAACGTTTGGGCCTCTCGCCGGCTGAGCTGGCCTCTCTCCAACTCCCCCTTGACGCACATTCTGGTGACGCCAGTAGGAGCTTCTTGCCATGACCCAGCTACAGGACAATCCCACCCTTGCCGCTGCCCCCAAAGCCAGCCTGGATCCTCCCGCCGAGCCTTGGTGGCGCTTTTTTACCTTCTCCACCGATCACAAGGTCATTGGGATCCAGTATTTGGTGACCACCTTTTTCTTCTACTTGGTGGGGGGAGCGCTGGCCACAGCGGTACGGGCGGAGCTGGCTACCCCAGAGGCGGACTTTCTCGGCTTTGAGCGCTACAACGGGGCCTTTACCCTGCACGCCACGATCATGATCTTTTTGTGGATCGTGCCGGCTTTGATGGGGGGCTTTGGCAACTACCTGGTGCCGCTGATGATCGGGGCGCGGGACATGGCCTTTCCCAAGCTGAACGCCGTCGCCTTTTGGCTGGTTCCACCCAGTGGCCTTTTGCTGCTGGCCAGCTTGTTTATCGAGGCCCCCTCAGCTGGCTGGACCTCGTATCCGCCGCTGAGCCTCATCAGTGGCAAGGTGGGAGAAGAGCTCTGGATCTTGAGCATTTTGCTGGCCGGAACCTCTTCGATCCTGGGGGCCGTGAACTTCATCACCACCATCCTCAAGATGCGCCTGCCCGGCATGAAGATGGAGGATATGCCCTTGTTCTGCTGGGCGATGCTGGCCGCTTCCATCATCACGCTCATTGCAACGCCGGTTCTGGCGGGGGCGCTGATCCTGCTCAGCTTTGACCTGTTGGCGGGCACGGCTTTCTTCAACCCCAGCGGCGGCGGGGATCCGGTGGTGTACCAGCACATGTTCTGGTTTTACTCCCACCCGGCGGTGTACATCATGGTTTTGCCGGTGTTCGGCATGATCTCGGAGATCTTGCCGGTGCACGCCCGCAAGCCCATCTTTGCCTACAAAGCCATTGCCTACTCCAGCTTGGCCATCTGTTTTTTGGGCTTGATTGTCTGGGTTCACCACATGTTTACCAGCGGCACTCCCGACTGGATGCGGGTGTTTTTCATGATCGCCACCATGGCCATTGCCGTTCCCACCGGGATCAAGGTGTTTAGCTGGCTGGCGACTCTCTGGGGCGGCAAGATCCACTTCCGCTCGGCCATGTTGTTTGGCATGGGCTTTATCTCCATGTTCGTCATCGGCGGCTTGAGCGGGATCATCCTTGCTTCGGTGCCGTTGGATATCCACGTCCACGACACCTACTTTGTGGTGGCCCACCTACACTACGTGTTGTTTGGCGGCAGCGTCTTTGGCATCTATGCCGGCCTCTACCACTGGTTCCCCAAGATGACCGGGCGGCTGCTGAACGAGTTCTGGGGGCGGGTGCATTTTGTGTTGACCTTTGTCGGCTTCAACATGTGCTTTTTGCCGATGCACAAGCTGGGCCTGATGGGCATGCCCCGCCGCGTGGCCCAGTACGACCCGCAATTTGCCGACCTCAACTGGATTAGCTCCGTGGGGGCTTTTGTTCTAGCCATTTCCACGCTGCCCTTCTTGGTGAACGCCATCTACTCCTGGGTGGCCGGGCCCAAGGCCGGCGACAACCCCTGGCAGGCTCTAACCCTGGAGTGGGCGACTTCTTCCCCGCCGCCTGCCCACAACTTCTACGGGGATCCCATTCTGCTGACCGGCCCCTACGACTACGGCCTGCACAGCAAGGAGACTTTGGATTACTTTGCCGCCCAGTTGCAGAGCTTGCGGGAGCTGGCGTTGGCGGAAGCAGAGCCTACGACTTCTTCTTAGCAGGGGGTCTCCATCTTCTACTCACCGGGCATTCCAGTCTTGATCCCGGCTGGGCTGGCCACACGGTCTCAGGAATTCTAAGGTTCGATTGGTTTATTTTTTGAGTGGAGAAGAATATGCAAGGATCCCTTGCTGCTGATGCCTTGATAGCCGGCCACACTCAGGCCCACACCGCTCACGCTGAGCACCCAGATCATCGCATTTTTGGTCTGCTGATGTTCTTGGTGGCGGAAGGCTGCTTATTCTTGGGCCTGTTCATGGCCTACTTGGCTTACAGCCTCACGGCCCCCGTCTGGCCGCCGGAAGGGACGCCGGAGCGGGAATTGCTCTTGCCTGGGATCAACACGGCGATTTTGCTCGCCAGCAGCTTGGTTATCCACCAGGCCAAGCCCGCCATCCAGGCCAATAACGTCAAGGGGCTACGGCTGTGGTTTGCCCTCACTGCCCTGATGGGTGCGATTTTCTTGGCCGGGCAGCTCTACGAGTACAGCCACCTGGAGTTTGGCCTTACCACCAACTTGTTTGCCAGCACCTTCTATGTCTTGACCGGGTTTCACGGGCTACATGTGGCGGCGGGGCTGCTGTTTATTTTGGCGGTGCTTTGGCGCTCCCTGAAGCCGGGTCACTACAGCGCCCAACACTACTTTGGCGTCGAGGCTGCTGAGATCTACTGGCACTTTGTGGATGGGGTTTGGATTGTGCTGTTTATCCTGCTCTACCTACTCTGAGTTCCGAAGAGGGATCCTCCCTGGTGAAGGATCTGATCCCGGTGGGTAGGCTGCCCGTTGCTAGAACTGTCCCTGAACGAAAAGGCTCAGGATTTCTGGAGAATGGCCACAATCTGGATCAGAGCCTCTTGAAACACTTCTCGCTCCGGTTGACCTTGCTTGAGCTGATACTCCAGTTGTAAAAGTTGCTGCATCACCTGCAGCAGCGCCGAGCTTTTTAGGGATCCCACCTCTTTCTGTAAGAAGTAAACCCGGTTGGGATTGGCGATCTCTGCTTTTTGGGCGATGACTTTGGGATCCCGTTCTCCTTCTTCAAGCAGCAGCCGCACCCACAGCCAGGTGCGGAATTGGCCCACCAAAACCGCTAGAATCTTCAGGGCTGGCTCGTTGGCATCCAGCAGATGGGTCAGGATCTGCAGGGCCCGATCCAAGTTGCCCTGGCGCAGGGAGGCGGCTAGTTGAAAGCTGTTGTAGGCGCTAGCAGGAACCAGGGCCTCGATTTGCTCAGGGGAGATGGGATCCCGTTGGCCTGCCGTAAACAAAGCCAGCTTTTCCAATTCCATTGCCAATCGGCGACTATCGTTGCCCACCGCCTCAGCTAACTTCTGGGCTGCCTCTGGGCTGAGCTTGAGATCCCGCTGCTGGGCCTCGCTGTGTACCTGCTTGAGAATGCCCTCTTCATCCCAGGGGGCCAGTTGGGAAAACTCGCGGACAATGGCCACTTTTTTTAGGAGCTGGGTAGATTTGAGCCGACCGTCCGGCTTGCTGCTAGTGGTCAAGAGCAAATGGGTGGTGGGAGGCAAATAGGCTAACGTCCGCTCCAGTTCTTTGGATAGCTCTTCCGGGCAATGCTGGGTAAGCGTTGTCTCTTCCAGCCAAACCAAGCGGGCATTGGATCCCAGGGGCGGGGTCATGGCCAGCTTAAGTCCGGCCAGTGTGGACTCCGGCGGCAGGCGATCGTAGTTAAAAGCGGCCCAGTCGGGATCCAGCACTTGCTCCCGCAACTGGTGCACCGCCTGCATCAGCCGATAGGTGTCATCTCCCCAGTAAAGGTAGACAGGCATACTCCCCCAAGTCCCCTCAGCTTGGTCTCCAGCTTTTTTCCGTAGTTTCTCTAGGCGTTATTTTGCTTACGTTAATCAGCGGCAGGTTCCGGGTCTTTATCCGGGATCTTCCGGAGAAAGCCTGGCCAAGTTTCAGCTTCTTTTCTCTCTAAAAAAACGCCAGCTTTGCATGATCTAGCTTGGCAAATTCTGTATTCCCACTGAAGAACTATCATCAATCTTCTCCTAAGCTGGGCTTAGAGACGGGGTTGGAGGGGGGGCTGCAAGCGTATGGACACCATTGGCGAACTGGAGTTCAAGGTGCAGGTTTTAGCCCGCTGCCTGGGATCTGCTCTGGGTTTAGGCCGGCCTATTCGTGTGCAAATTCATTATTGTAATCCCCAAGTCTTCAATGCAGGCCAGTTGGGAGCAGGGGTTTCCCCTTTCAACTCTGAAGAGGTTGGGAAATCCCAGCCCCACCCGCTAGCCTCGTTTGCCTAAAGGGCGCTTCGAGGTCGGCGAGGCAGCTAACTCTAGCAATGAGTCTGCGAGTTCTAGAAGGGGGATCCCGCTTGCCTTCCCGCCCTTGCCCCTGTTCGCTGGGGAGATAAACTCGGAAGATAGGCCTGAAGCACAAGTGCCCAGGGCGCTGGAAGGAGCGATGGAACGAGCAACGCGACTGTGGCGCGGCCTGCTGCTGCGGGATTTTCCTATCGAGTCCTGGTGGCAGGGCAGCCTTTTAAGCCGAGTGTCGGGATCCCTGCGGAGTTGGGGCAAAAGCAGCCTACTGGTGCAAACCTCTGACTGGATCGGTTTGGGCCTGGTGCTGCTGTATTGGGTCTTTTCGGCGCAAAGCTCCACCGGCATCCTAGGTCTGATTTTGCTGGCCATGGCGGCGCTTGTGGTCTTGGGCTGGCTGGTGGAAACCCCAACTTGGCTGCCCGTCCATCTGCCCCTAGGCCTGTTTTGGGGAATTGCCACCCTGGCCACGATCCTTTCGCCGGTTCCCTATGCAGCGCGGGAGGGCTGGCTGAAGTTGACGCTCTACCTGGCCGGCTATCTGCTGCTGCAGCGTCTGCTTCGCCAACTGCAGTTTCGGGATTGGATTGTCGGATCCCTGCTTTTGGTCAGCTTGGCGATGGGGGTCTATGGCCTGCGGCAATACTTTTACGGGGCTGCCGAGCTGGCCACCTGGGTGGATCCGGAATCGGGCTTGGCAGGTCTGACGCGGGTGTACAGCTATCTGCGCAACCCAAATCTGTACGGGGGCTACTTGATCCCGGTCATTCCTCTGGGGCTGGCCGCCACTTGGATTTGGCCCAGTTGGGGGGCGAAACTCCTGGCCGGGTTTACGACGGCGGTGAACCTGATTTGCCTGTTGCTCACCTACAGTCGTGGCGCCTGGATTGGGGGGCTGGCCACGCTCACCCTGATGGCCGTGCTGTTGGCACAGTGGCATTCTGTCGATTTGCCAGCCCGCTGGCGGCGTTGGGCCTTGCCGGCCCTGTTGGGCGGAGGGGGGGCTGCTCTGTTGCTCGGGATCCTGACGGTACGCTCCCTGCGGCTGCGGGTGCAGAGCATTTTTTGGGGGCGGTTGGATACCAGCAACAACTTTCGCCTCAATGTCTGGGCGGCGGTGCTGGAGATGATCCGCGACTTTCCCATCTTGGGGATCGGCCCCGGTAATGTCGCCTTTAACCGCGTCTACCCCCTTTACCAACGAGGCAACTTCAGCGCCCTCGGAGCCTATTCGGTGCCGCTGCAGCTCACCGTGGAGACTGGCTTCATCGGATCTTTAACTTTCGCCTGGTTCCTCTTGGTGCTCTGGGATCACGGCTGGAGATGCTGGAAAACTTTGCTCAACTTGCGGGATCCCCAGGGTCTGTGGGTGGCAGCGGGCTTGGCCGCTTGCACCGGCATGATGGTCCACGGCCTGGTGGACACCATCTGGTACCGCCCTCAGGTGCAGATGCTGTGGTGGCTGGCGGTGGCTCTCGTTACAGCCAAGCTGGCTTCCTCCAGGAATGTCCCAGAGGGAAGCTCCTCTCGCCGTCACAAGACTGTATCTGAAGTTACAACTTGCGGGGGATAGCGATGCTAGAAGTGAGCCGAGCTATCTGGGGCAGAGAAAGCAAATGAAGAAGATTGAAGCTATCATTCGGCCCTTCAAGCTTGATGAGGTGAAGGTAGCCCTGGTTAATGCCGGAATTGTCGGCATGACCGTAACCGAGGTGCGGGGGTTTGGTCGGCAGAAAGGACAGACTGAGCGCTATCGGGGATCCGAGTACACGGTAGAGTTCCTACAAAAGCTGAAAGTGGAGATCGTGGTCGAAGATGACCTGGTGGATACGGTGGTGGAGAAGCTGATTGCAGCGGCTCGCACTGGCGAAATTGGGGACGGCAAGATTTTCATCAGCCCCGTCGAAAAAACCATCCGCATCCGAACTGGCGAGCTCAACCAAGATGCCCTATGAGAACGAATCACGTTCAGGGTTTGGGTTGCCCGGCCTGAGCCTCGTGTGAGTTTGCTTCATGTCTCTTTTGCTGTATATCTGATGAGGTGTTCTTGCCCTACTTTTCGGGTAATGTGTTGCGAGAAGTACTGTCACTTTAGGTGAGTCGAAAAGCATGAGTACAACAATGATCCAAAAGCTCAAGAGCCAGGTGCCCCAGTGGCTTTGGCGACCGGCCAAGTGGAGTCTGACTGCCGCTCTAATGGCTGCGCTGGTTTTTCTATTCGGCCAGGGAACTGCCTTTGCTCAAGAGGCCGAGGAAGTTCAGAAACACGCTGACGTTGTTTGGACGATCGTGGCAGCAGCCTTGGTGTTCTTCATGCAGGCGGGGTTCGCCATGGTAGAGACGGGCTTTACCCGCGCCAAGAACGCCGCCAACATCATGATGAAGAACTTGATGGACTTCTGCATGGGCTGTTGCGCTTTCTGGTTCATTGGGTTTGGCCTCATGTTCGGCAAAAGTGGTGGCTTCTTCGGCACTGACTGGTTTGCTTTTGGCTGGCAGCAGGCTTACGAGGCAGATGGCTGGCCCTTTACTTTCTTTGTCTTCCAGATGGTGTTTGCCGCTACCGCCGCCACCATTGTTTCCGGAGCGATGGCAGAGCGCACCAAGTTCTTGGCCTACTTGATCTACTCCATCGTTATTTCTGGGCTAATCTACCCCATCTCTGGGGGTTGGGCCTGGAACGGGCTGTTCGGCGACTACAACGGCGGCACCAAGGGCTGGTTGGAAAACCTGGACTACATTGATTTCGCTGGATCGGGGGTGGTGCATTTGGTAGGCGGCGCTGCGGCCTTGGCAGGTGCGATTGCGCTTGGCCCTCGCATTGGCAAGTACGGCCCCAATGGAGAGCCGCGGGCTATTCCCGGCCACAACCTGCCGCTGGGGATGTTGGGGGTGTTTATCCTCGCCTTGGGCTGGATCGGGTTTAATGCCGGTTCCACCACTGCAGCCTCTGTCGATATTGGCTGGATTGCCATGAATACGCTGCTGGCAGCTTCGGCTGGAGCAATTGGGGCGATGTTCACCTCTTGGGTTCATTTTGGCAAGCCGGATATGACCTTTGCCGCCAACGGTGTCCTGGCCGGCTTGGTGGGGATCACTGCCCCTTGCGATAGCGTCCATCCTTTGGGTGCTCTGATCATCGGCTCGGTGGCCGGGATTCTGGTGGTGATTTCGGTGGTGATCCTGGATACGGTGCTGAAAATTGATGACCCGGTGGGCGCGATTTCGGTACACGGCACCTGTGGTATCTGGGGGGTGTTGGCAGCCGGGATCCCTTGGTTTGCCCACGCCAATTCAGGGGTTACCTGGGCACAGTTCGGCGTGCAGGTGGTGGGGGCTTTGGCCTATTTCTTCTGGCCCTTTATCACCTGCTTGATCCTGTTTTTGATCCTCAAGGCAACCGTTGGCCTGCGCACCAGCGCTGAAGAGGAGCTGGCCGGCTTGGATGTGGGCGAGCACGGCAACATAGCCTACCCCGACTTCGTTACTGCTGCCACCGAGGTGGAGGGAGCTTGAGCTTTTGCGCTCGGTTCGACGGGAGGCTGTCGGATCTGAGCGACACAGGACTGAAAATCAAGAGAGGGGGTCAGGTCTGGCCCTCTCTTTTGTGGCTTGTTGACCTCAAGCAGTACACTGGGATCCGGTTGAATGCGCTTTTGGATCCCATGCACCTTCTGATCCCGGCGGCTGGCAGCGGCAAGCGAATGGGAGCTGCGGTCAATAAGCTGTTGCTGCCGCTCTTGGGTCAGCCAATTTTGGCTTGGACGTTGCAGGCTGCGGATCGAGCCAGCTCCATCGAGTGGATCGGCATTCTCTCCCAACCCGGCGATTGGCCGGCCATCGAGCAGATCCTGGCGTCCATCGAGCTGGCCACGCCGGTGCAGCTTCTGCAAGGGGGGGCGACGCGGCAGGAGTCGGTTTACAGGGGGGTGGAGTATCTCTATGGGCGGGGAACGGTGGAGCGGGTATTGATTCACGATGGGGCCCGCTGCTTGGCCACCCCTGAATTGTTCGATCGCTGCAGCGCTGCCTTGGAGCAGGTGGACGGCTTGATTGCGGCGATCCCCGTCAAGGACACGATCAAGGTCACCGAGACCGGCCCCAAGGGGATCCAAATCCAATCGACACCGGAGCGCAGCCGACTGTGGGCAGCGCAAACGCCCCAGGGCTTTCGCCTGTCTTTGCTGTGGCAAGCCCATCGGGAGGCGCTGGCCCAGGGGTGGCAGGTAACCGATGACGCAGCCCTATTCGAGAAGCTGGGTTGGCCGGTTTACATCGTGGAAGGGGAGGAGTCTAACCTGAAGTTAACCACCCCCTGGGATCTGGTGCTGGCCGAGCAAATTCTCCAGCAGCGCCTTGAGCTGGCGCGCTAGCTCAACTCACTATGGCGATGGCCCTGACGCAGAGCCGCCTTTTGCCACACCCGACTGCGCCAGCGGCTGAGCAACAGGCCGGCCAAGCCGGCGACATAGATCAGCATGGCCAACCAGCCCCCCACAGCCCCCCATCCCAACCCCGGCAGGAAGGGGATCCAACTGTGGGAAAAGATCAGCATCTGCGCCAAAGGCAAGAAAAAGAGCCAGCTCATCCCGAGCATGATCGCCATGGGGGCCCGCACGTCTCCCGCGCCGCGCAGGGATCCCGCGGCAGAGAAGTTGATGCCATCGAAGAGAAACGAAACCGCGATGATCTGCAAAAGCCTCCCCCCCAACTCCACAATCGCCGCGGCGTTGGCATCTGTCCCGGCCACGAACAGGCCGAGCAAGGCTTCTCTAAAAAGCGCCAGCCCGCCGCCGATCACGGCCATGTACCGACCGTCCAGGCTATCACCGCATTCCCCAAGCGCATCGCCCAAGCCGGCTGCCCGGCGCCAACGGCCTGGCCCACCAGGACGGTTGCCGCCTGTTCCAAGCCGAGGGCCGGCAAATAGGCAAAGCGAGACAACATCAGACACAGGTGGGCCGTTGCCCCCTCCACAGCCCCCAACTGGCCCAGCAGCAACTGAAACACCGTGAAAGAGCTCATGTCCGCCAAAGCGTAGATCCCCATCGGCAGGCCCAGCCGCAGCAAGGGCCGCAGGGACTTGTGAGCCAAAAGCCAGGTTTGCCGCGTAGCGTAGTCGCGCTGGATCCAGGCCGAGAGAAACAGCAGCAGGTAAAGGGCCAGCTCCCCGTATTCCGACAGGATCGTGCCCCAGGCGGCTCCGGCAATCCCCCAGCCCAGGCCGAAAATGAACAGGGCATTGAGGATGCCGTTGAACAGCACGCTCCAGCCACTCACAGGGTGATCCAGGTGCAACCAATGCCGTTAAAAAAACCCGCCAAGGCAAAGCTGCCCAAGAGAGCGGATCCCCCCCAAACGCGAACTTGCCAATAATCTGCCGCTTGCTCCGCCACCCCCGCCGGCAGGGGCAGCCCTAAATACAGCAAGCTCCCCAACAGCGACAAGAGGCCACAAAGGGGCAATAGGCCCAACCCCAGCTCAACTCCCGACCAGGCATAGCGAGAGGCCCCCTTCGGATCTCCGCCGGCGTAGGTTTGCGCCACCAAGGTTTGCACTGCTCGCCCCAGACTCATGAAAGGGGTCAAGGCCACTTGGGTGGGCAACCAAGCGGCGTTCATCCCGGCCAAGGCTTGGCTGGAGATCTGGCCGATAAACCAGGTGTCGGTTATGCCCATCAGCGCCTGAATGCCAGCGCTGAGCGCCAAGGGCATCGCCAACCTCAGCACAACCCCATGATCCACCCCTGGGATCCCGCGGGCATCCAGCCGCTGCGCTACAACTCCCATGTCCTCCCTGCTCGCCCGTGGCACGCAAAAGCGCGCAACCCTCTGCCCAGGCAGCCTGTATTCTATTGTACTACACATAATACAGGCCAGGTCAAGGGACAGAGTCTGCAGGGGATCCCATCCTCGGGGGTAGCCCTCTGCTGCTAGGATGGGAAGAAACCCGATGAGCCAACCGACTTCGTCCTACTGGCCGGTGCACATTGTCGGCGCCGGCCCTGGGGATCCTGAGCTGATTACCCTGCGCGGCCAGAGAGTACTCTCAGAAGCAGATGTAGTATTCTATACCGGCTCTTTGGTGCCGGAGGGGCTGCTGGCCCATTGTCGCCCCGACGTGGAGGCCATCGACACGCGCTCCCTCACCTTGGAAACGCTGCTGCCCCAGATGGTGGAGCGGGTTAAGGCGGGGCGGCGGGTGGTGCGGCTGCAGGATGGGGATCCGTCTCTTTACGGCGCTCTGCACGAGTTGCTGATTCGGCTGGCGGAGGCCGGGATCCCCTTTGAGATCGTGCCGGGGGTGAGCGCCTTTCAACTGGCAGCCGCCCGTTTGCAGGTGGAGCTAACGGTGCCGGAGCTGGTGCAGACGGTCATCCTCACCCGCGCCAGCGGTCGGACGCGCGTGCCGGAAGCAGAAGCCCTGGCCAGCCTGGCGGCCCACCGCGCCTCTTTGTGTCTGTATCTGAGCGCCCGCCATGTGGAACAGGCCCAGGCGGATCTAATGACCCACTATCCCGCCGATACCCCTGTGGCCATCTGCTACCGTCTGGGCTGGCCGGACGAGCGGATCTGGCTGGGATCCCTGGCGGAGATGGCGGCCCTCACCCGGCAAGCCGGCCTAGAGCGCACCGTGCTCTACCTCATCAGTCCCGCCCTACGGGGCTTGGCAGGAGCCGGCTCGGCCCGCTCGCGGCTCTACAGCCCTGACCACGCCCACCTCTTCCGTCCCAAACGGCACCGTTAGACTCTACTGCAACTGGCTTTTTTAGGACTTGCCTTGGAGGCCCCCGGCCTCTCGCAGCTACTTTGGGCACCTGGGCGTGTTGCCCTGCTGGTCAGCGAAAAAGGCCGCCAGCCCCCGCCCAAGACCTACCCTGCTGCCGGTGGAGGGAGCAGGTTCCGGCAGAACTGGGCGGGGCAGCCGTCGAAATCCACCCGCTTGATCTGGGAGATGAGGAGGCCCTGCCTTGCCCCGCCGTTGCAGCCCAGAGAACAGGGTTAAGATTAAGTTAGTTAGCTTGGGCCTAGCCAGATTGGCCGGAAGGAGCCGTAGCCCCTGGAGGGTGGGGATAGGGCTCTGGCCCAAGCAGCGACCAAGCGGGAACGACAATGCCTCTCGACAACCTGCGCGGACTTTATCAGCAAGTCATCCTGGAACGCTACAGAAAGCCCCGCAACTTCGGCAGGGTCGATCCGGTTCATCGTCGCCAACGCGGCCATAACCCCTCCTGTGGCGACACCATCGACCTCACCTTGCAATTGGATCCCGGCCAGGAGCGGATTGCCGATATCAAATTTGAGGGAGAGGGCTGCGCCATTGCCCTGGCTTCTGCCGATCTTATGGCCGATGCCGTGCGCGGGCGCACCATCCCCGAAGCGCTGCAGTTGGTCGAGCGCTTCCAGGCCATGATGCGCGGCGGCGAAGAGTTTCCGCGGGAGTACCGCTCCCTCAATGCCATGAAGGGAGTTGCCCAGTTCCCGGTACGCATCAAGTGCGCCAACCTGGCCTGGCATGCCCTCAAACACGCCCTGGAATCGCCCGCACCCAGTGGATCCCCGGACAACCCAGGTTTTGTGAGCAACGAAGACGCCGACTAGGTTCCGACCTCCGGGCGGCAATGGAGGGGATCCCTGTAATCCAGAGAACTCCTGGGATCAGGGATGCCCAGGCTGCCTCTTTGCTCGGCTGGGAGCCAATGACCTCACCAGCAAGCCCTTCAACGCCGCCACCCTGGCCGCCGCAACCGCGGCTCTGCTGAGCTGGGATCCCTGAACTCACCCCACAGCTCCGTGGGATCCCCGCCGCTATCCGCCAAATGGCGTAGAAAAATCCTAGAAATCGCGTACGTGGATTCTCGGTGTTTTCCGTTTTTTTACGGATATTTGGGCTATGATGGGGACGTAAACGTTGGAAATGCGGAGGAAATACAGATGCAAGCTGGTGTAGATCTAACGCTAGATTACCGTACTTACCGCTTGGCGGCGTTGCTGAGCGAGCACTTTCCCATGGGGGAGCTACTGGGGGTTTCCCTCAAGTGGCAGGACGATGCTTCTGCTGTAGACAAGCTGCAGACTGAGGTCGCCCGTTCCTGGAGGGAGCAGATCGAGCAGCGCTATCTCGTTCCTCGGCACAAGTAATCGGGAACTCTCGAACGAACCCTCTCAAACGGAAACGACCCTGAATGCCTCTTTGAATTCTCTCCCTGTTGCTCCGGCCCTTAGTATCGAAGCAATCGTGGAGCAAGTTTTCCGCAGCGGCTTTCTCAGTTTGCAGCAAGAAAACCTCATCAACGAGCTGCTCTTTCAGCGGCGCTACTCTGAGGCCGACTTGGAAATGCTGGATCGCCTGACTTTGGCGTTGCTGAACCAGCAAGTCGAAGCGGACAAACCTTCTGTAGCAAAAGCTGCCTGACCGGCAAAACGCATCAAGTTCCTCCAAAGCAAAAGGGGATCCACAAAGGATCCCCTCACCTGTCGATATTGAGTTAGAACCTTTGGGCTGCAGCGGCTGGGTGTGAGGGCTAGACCGCAACCGTCTTCTTCACCTGAGCCGCCAAAGCGCCAGAAGCATACTTGGCCGCCATCTCGTCCAGGGTAACCACCGGGACTTTGGTGCCGTGGCCGGCACAGCCGAAGGCGATGTAGCGCTCGGCGCACACTTTTTGCATTTCCTTGATAGAAGGCTTGAGGAAAGAGCGGGGATCAAAGTCCTTCGGATTCTCGGCCAGGGCCCGGCGCACCGCAGCCGTGATGGCCAGACGGTTGTCGGTGTCGATGTTAACTTTGCGCACTCCGTTTTTGATGCCCCGCTGAATTTCTTCCAGCGGCACACCGTAGGTTTCGGGAATGGAGCCGCCGTACTGGTTGATGATGTCGATGAGCTCCTTGGGCACCGACGAGGAACCGTGCATCACCAGGTGGGTGTTGGGCAGGCGGCGGTGGATCTCGGCGATGCGCTCCATGTCGAGAATGTCGCCCGTGGGCTTGCGGGAGAACTTGTAGGCGCCGTGGCTGGTGCCGATGGCCACAGCCAGCGCATCCACTTGGGTTTGCTCCACAAAGTCCACGGCTTGATCCGGATCGGTGAGCAGTTGGTCGTGGCTGAGGGCCCCTTCAGCGCCGTGGCCATCTTCTGCTTCCCCGCGGCCTGTCTCCAGGGATCCCAGGCAGCCCAGTTCTCCTTCCACGCTCACGCCGACAGCGTGGGCCACCTTCACCACCTCGGCAGTAACGGCCACGTTGTACTCATAGCTGGCCGGCGTTTTGGCGTCTTCTTTGAGGGAGCCATCCATCATGACGCTGGTGAAGCCGTTGCGGATGGCGGAGTAGCAGGTGGCGGGGCTGTTGCCGTGGTCTTGGTGCATGGCGACGGGAATGTGGGGATAGGTTTCCACTGCCGCCAGGATCAGGTGGCGCAAAAAGTGCTCGCCCGCATACTTGCGCGCCCCTCGAGAGGCTTGCAGGATGACTGGACTGTTGGTTTCATGGGCAGCTTGCATGATTGCTTGAATCTGCTCCATGTTGTTAACGTTGAAAGCCGGAATGCCGTAGTCATGTTCGGCGGCATGATCCAGCAGGATCCGCATGGGAACGAGAGCCATCGGTTACCTCCTGAGGTGCTGACCTGATGCGTGTGAGATTTGCTTACCGTTAATCTTAAGGTATCTTTTACGTTTTGCGGGATGTGACCCCGGAGATTTGGGGATTTCGCCAAAGCCTCCTTGCCACTATTGGCCGCAATGCTCGCGCTGAGGCGCAACGATCCCGCTGCGCTCTCCAGATACACTAGACATGGGTAGAGCGGGGTGCGCTCCGAGGTAAACGTCGCCTTGTCTACGCCCGCCTGTTAACTTCTAGCTTTTTGTGGACATTATTTTCGCCTTTCGTTTTGCATTTTGTCTTGTTTGTCCGGAGGATTGAGAAGGTGCATTGTAATCCGTGGCCAATCCTGGGCGCGAGCTGGGGAAGGACTTTGTCGGGCCGGGGTAGAAGACTGCGTCCCGACGACGCGAAAGGACTCCGTCCCGCTGACGCAATCGGTTTGGCCATAGCCTGCTGGGCAGTGGTGGGCCTTCCATCGGCGGCATGGGGGATCCCTGGGCAATCGCCGGATCAAGCGGCGGCCTGGGTGAGAAATAATCCTGTGCTGCGGCCCCGCCCGGGCGAAACCTTGAACATTCACCGCGTGGAGCCGGATGGATCCCGATTTACCTTTTTGGCCTCGGTGGCCCCGCCGGGCCGGATCATCAACCCGCTGGATCGGGAGACGATTCGCTCGGAGCGCATGACCTTCTTTCGCCCGCAAGGGCTGACGGCAGAGGATCTTTTCCAAGCCATTCGCGAGATCTACGGGCCGGAGATCGCCGCCGATTTGGATCGGGCGGTGGAGGTGATCCGCTACCCGGCCCCTGAAGCCTTGGCCAACAATCCCGGCTACAGTCTTGCCCTGGCCACCCAAGGCGTGGTGCTGCGGGGGGATCAGTTTGTCTATTGGCTGGAGCTAACACAAAACCCGGATGGCCGCGTGCAGCAGGGCCAGGTGTGGGTGTTCCAAGAAGAATGGCTACCCAAGGTGGAAGGGGAGTTGGCCGAACGCTTTCCCCTACAGGTGATGAGCCGCTGAGCTGGGTTTGCAACTTCCCTTGGGCGGGCGGAGGTTCGCGGCTGCTGGGATCCGCCCCTGAATCCAGCACCGGCATCCAAGCTTCTTAGAACTGACAGCCAGGGGTTGGGGGCACGGTTGTGGTTTTGCTGGTTGGCCTCACGTTGTTCGGCAGCGCCTTTTGCCTTTTTTGGGGGCAGTTGTTGGTGGGCAAATTGCTGCTGCCGCTCTGGGGGGGATCCCCCCTGGTTTGGAATACCTGCCTGGTCTTTTTCCAGCTCGCTTTGCTGCTGGGCTACCTGTGGGCAGACCGGCTGGGGCGAGGGCTCGCTCCCGGCTGGGGCGTGCTGCTGCACGGGATCCTCCTGCTGGCGGGGCTGAAGTTTTTGCCCTTTCAGTTTGGGATCCCTGGCCAACTGGAAGGGGTCTTCCCTTCCCTAGCTCTGTTGGCTGACTTGACAGCAAGGGCGGGAGTACCCTTGCTTCTCCTGTCGGGGACGACGCCGTTGCTGCAGCGGGCGCTGGGAGAGGCGAAAAGGGATCCCTACGGGCTCTACGTGGCCAGCAATGCCGGCAGCCTAGCGGGGCTGCTGGGCTATCCGCTGCTCTTGGAGCCGCGGTTGTCTCTGTCGGGGCAAACCCACCTGTGGACGGGATCCTACGCTCTGGTCGCAGCGCTGGTGCTGCTGGGTGGGGTGGGGCTCATGCTGAACGGGCGGGAGGTGACTTTCCCGAGGGGAGATCCCGTGGAGGAGATCCCCCCCGTCTCCTGGCGGGAGCGTTGGCGCTGGGCCGGCTGGGCCTTTTTGCCGGCGGGCCTGTTGGTGGCGGCCACCACCCTCTTGACCACCGACGTGGCGGCGGTGCCCCTGCTGTGGGCCGTTCCCCTGAGCCTTTACCTCATGACCTTCATACTGGCCTTCGGCGGCCTCTACCCCAATGACTTGGCTTTAGGGACAACGGCTCTGCTGGCCTGTGGAGCGCTAGGGGCCCAGGTTCTGGGCTGGGCGAGACCTTGGTTTTGGGTGTTGCCGCTACATCTGGGGGCTTTTGGCCTGGTGAGCTGGGCCTGTCACAGTCAGTTGGCCAGATCCCGTCCACCCGCCCAGCAGTTGACGCAGTTTTACCTGTGGCTGGCTGTGGGAGGCAGCTTGGGAGGGCTGTTCTCCGCTTTGCTGGCGCCGCAGATGTTTGAGACCTTACTGGAGTACCCCCTGCTCTTGGGGGTGTCGCTGGCGGCCTTAGCGGCACGGGGAGGGCGGCTGGGCCTGTCGCTAGGGCTGGGGTTGCTCTTGCCTTTGTTGCTGTTGGGCTTTCGTCCTCAGGCGCTCTTTCGCCTTGGAGCCGCTGGGGGCTTGGCTCTGGGGATGGCCCTTCTGGGGTCTGTAGGAGAAGGCAGCAGAAGGCGCTGGGTGGGAACAGGGATGGGTCTAGTGTTGCTGCTAGGACAAACCTGGCTGCCGCCGGGGCTCCAGGTGGTGGCCGAGGAGCGCAGCGCCTTTGGCCTCCACCGGATTGTGGAATACCACGCTGAGGACGGATCCTTCCGCAGCCTGCTCCACGGCACCACCCTGCACGGCAGCCAAAACCTGGATCCCCAAAAGGCCCTGGAGCCGCTCACCTATTTTTCCCGCGAGGGGCCGGTGGGTCAGGTGTTCCAGCGGTGGCGGGCGCAGCCGCCCTCTTCTCCGGCCCAGGTGGCGGTGCTGGGGCTGGGGATCGGCACCTTGGCCGCCTACGCCGAGCCAGGGGATGAGTGGACGTTTTTCGAGTTGGATCCCACCGTGGCCGACTGGGCGGGCCGCTACTTCCCCTATCTCGATTGGGCCAGCCGGCGGGCGCAGGTGCGGGTGATCTTGGGCGATGCCCGGCTCCGCCTGCAAGGGATCCCCGATGGCAGCTACGACCTGATGGTGATAGATGCCTTCAGCTCCGACGCCGTGCCGGTGCATCTGCTTACCCAGGAGGCCCTGACCCTCTACCTCCGCAAGCTCAAGCCCCAGGGCTGGCTGCTCTTTAACATCACCAACCGCCACCTGGACTTGGCGCCAGTGCTGGCCGCCTTGGCAAGAGCATTGCGGCTTCCCGCCTGGCAGCAAGCCCATGAAGAGCTCACCGCCGCCCAGCGCCGGGCAGGGCTAGCCCCTTCCCACTGGGTGCTGATGGCCAAAAGCCCTGGTGGCCGGCAAGACTGGGATCCCTGGCAGCCCCTTTTGCCCCAAGCTGGGGATCCCCTCTGGCGAGATGATTTTTCCAACCTGCTACATGTAATCCGCTGGCCC
Organism: Thermostichus sp. OS-CIW-20; assembly: GCF_054061455.1. Lineage (NCBI taxonomy): Bacteria > Bacillati > Cyanobacteriota > Cyanophyceae > Thermostichales > Thermostichaceae > Thermostichus > Thermostichus sp. OS-CIW-20. The sequence goes on along the minus strand of NZ_JBSSEF010000001.1, from coordinate 112,156 downwards.
CAGCTTCCCCTGCTGGGAGATATCCAGATCCCAGCTCCGAAGCAGAATCCGGCTGTTATCGCTGCGCGACGCTTCGGCAATGCGTCAGCCTTATTCAGCAAGACGGCTAAAGAAATCTTTACAATGCAGATTTAGTATGAGTTATGATTGTTTGAAGCATAACTAATGTCTGCTCAGGAGCCTGGCTTATGTCTCCTTCAACCCTGCAAGCCCCTACTGTCGATTGGCAAGCCGTCATGGCTGAAGCCTCTGGAGCTTGTTTCGTGGCCATCGGCGGCAGCTTGCGGCCCAATTCTTTGACTTATCAGGCGCTAGAGGTGGTGCGGCGCGAGTTTGAGAGGTTGAGGCTTCTCTTGCACATCCTCGACCTGCGGCAAATGAAGTTGCCCTTTGCCGATGGTTCGAAATCCTACCCGGACTATCCCGACGTGGAGGTTTTGCGGGCAACAATGAAGCGGGCCGATGGGATCATCCTGGCTAGCCCTGAGTACCACGGCGGCATCAGCGGCAGCCTGAAGAATGCTCTCGATCTCTTGAGCTTTGAACACTTAGAGGGCAAGGTCTTCGGGCTGATCAGCGTTTTGGGCGGTGAGAGCAACAGCAATACCCTCAACCAGATGCGTTTAATTGTGCGGTGGGTGCATGGCTGGGCGATCCCGGAGCAGATTGCCATTGGTCGGGCTTGGAGCGCCTTCGATGAGCAGGGCAACCTCAAGGACGAAAACCTACGCCAGCGCTTGCAACGCTTTGTGCAGAGCTTGGTCACCAACACCTCCAAACTGCGCGGGTCCCGGCTCCCAGCTCCTTGAAAAGGGCCTAGGTTCCCCAGCAGCCCCATTTTCAAGAGGGGCTTCCCCTTTCCTGGGAGAGGGGCTGAAGCCCAAGTAACGGCATGGCTAAGGTGGGCCAAGAGAAAGCTGCGGCCGCTTTCCCTCTGCAGAAACCTGCATAACCCACGTCGGGCCATGGTTCAACCTCCTTCCCCCTATTCTTCCAGTGGAGCTGGCGCCATCTCTCCCCTAGTTGCCCTACAGGCAACCTTGCAACAGATGCGGGAGCAGAGCGATGCCAATGCCCTCATTCAGCTCACGCTGGAGTATGTCAAGGCGGTGTTTGGGGCGCCGCTGATCTGGCTGGCCTTTTATGACTATCAAAATCACCAGTTGCTGGGTCAGGGAGGGTTTAGCCTTGTGGAGGAGCCAACTCTCTTGCGAGGGGTGCATCCCCTGCAGCCGGGGGAGATCTTGGAGCAGGTGGTGATCGAGCAGCGGCCCATCAGCGTGCCCGATCTTTCCCAGGAGCCGCGCATGGGCCTTTGGCAGCGGGAAGCCAGGCGCCTGGGCGGGATCCAAGGCTGCTTCATCTACCCCTTTTCAGCAGCAGGGCGGCGGCGCTGCCTGGGGATCCTGATGCTGGGATCCCAGATGTGGGGGGTTACCACCCGCGAGGAAGAGAAAGCGCTCCTGGGGATTTTGCTGGGCCAGTTGGCCGCCTCTTTGCAGGAGCTGGAAAATGCCTGGAGGCAGCAGAGCGAAAAACGCTTTGAGGATTCGCTCCTGAGGCTGGGAACGGCGATATGCCAGGCGGGATCCCTGCAGGAACGGGTCAGCCTGGTGAGGCAGGAGCTGCAGACTTGCCTGGGCGCCGTCCATATCCAGGTGTACTGGCACGAGCGCAGCCGGGGGCGGTTTGTTCCCCATGGAAGCGCCTCTAGACCCAGCCAGCCACCTACTCCTGCCCCCATGTCCAAAGAGGCCAAAGCAGGAGCAGCGTCGCCAGGAGATGGCGGCCTTTCGCTGCGGGAGTTGGGAGATATGTACTACACCCTCGCCGATGGCCAGGTGGTGGTAGGCGGCACAGGGACGACCCGCTCCGAGATCCCCCTCAAGCTGATGCAGCAGTTGCGGGCCCAGGCGGCCTTGGCCGCCCCCATCTTGCTGGAGAAAGATCTGCTGGGGTTCATTTGGGTGCAATCGGATGTGCCCCGCACCTGGCAAGCTGTGGAGCGCCAGTTGGTGGCTGCCGCCGCCAGTGGGCTGGCCTTAGCCGCCCCCCTGGAAAATCTGGATCGCCGCATCCGCCAGTTGGCCGACGAGCAAGAGTTTGTGCAGCAGGTGGGCCGTTCGCTTTACAACCCGGCGGAGCTGCCGCAGGCTCTCCAGCAAGCCGTCGTCGGCCTGGGCCAGCGTCTGCAAGCCAGTGCGGTGGCCGTCCTGACAGTGGATCCCGATAGGCCGAACCCCCGCCTCTTCTCCGAGTACCGCAGCGAGGGCAAGCAGGCTCTGCCGCCGCAGTTCAGCTCCTTAAGCGAGCAAGACTGGCAGGATCTGCTGCGCAGCGAGGTGGTGGCGGCGGAAAACTACGACCAGGATCTGCGCCTGCTCTCCTGGCGGCAAGAACTGGCCCCTTTGGGGGTGCGCTCCCTCATGCTGACTCATACCGGCGCCAGCGGCACTGCCACCCCCGAAGGGCTGATCCTAGTGCTCCACCCGCGGCCAAGGGCTTGGAGCCGAGAAGAACGGCAACTGCTGCGCGGGACTGCCCAACAAGTGGGATTGCTCCTGCGGCAACTTCGGTCTCAGCAACGGCAGGAACGGCAAGAGCACTTGCTCAGCGGCCTGATCGCCACTTGTCTGACTTTGCAAAACCTGGCCACCCCTGAGGCTCTCTACGCCACCATCGCCCAACAGGCGGCCCAACTCCTCCAGATCCCTTTGGCGCTGGTGGTCAGTTGGCAGCCGGGGGAGAGCCGGGCCTGCTTGCAGCCGCCCTTTGCCGCTGCCCCCGAGTTCTGCCCCAGCGGCCCCACTGAGATCAATCGGCAGGATCCCTTGCTGGCCGCTGTGCTGCAGGCGAGGGGTCCCCTCCCGCTTGCCCAAGACCAGATCCCGGCTGCCAGCCGCGCCTGGTTAAACTCGGTGGGCCTGGGATCCTGGCTGCTGGTGCCCTTGGGGGAGACGGATCCCTCGTTGCCGGAGCCCCTGGGGGTTTTGATCCTGGGAGCAGAGGCGGACAGAGTCTGGGAGGCAGAGGAGCAGGCGGCTGTGACGTTGATGGCCCAAACCTGTGGCTGGACGCTGCGGCGCTTGCTTTGGGTGCAAACTTTGCAGGAGCGGCAGGAGGTGCTCAGCGAGTTGAATTGGTACAAGCACCGCCGCCTGCTGGATCTGCAAAATGCCCTGCTGGACGGCCTGCGCCGCCTTGGCCAAGTGCCGGGCATCCGGGGAGATGAGGCCACCCGCTGGCAAAAGGTGGTGGAAATCGGCAGGGAGCTGCGGGATCTGGCCGTCTTCGCCGAGCCGCTGTTGCAGACGGAAACGTGGCAGGTGCAGCCGCAGTTGCTGTCGGTGCCCCTAGCAACCTTGGTGCGCAAAAGCCTGCGCCGAGTGGAGGGCCTGACCCAAAAACGCAAGCTGTGGCCGCGCGCCCACGGCGACCTCAGCCTCGTCGTCCAGGGCGATGTCGGGCGATTGGAGATGATCCTCTGGGAAGTGCTGCTGGCCGCTGCCTTGCGCAGCCCGGAGGGGGGGCGGCTGGATCTGTGGAGCCAAGCCACAGAGGGCTATGCAGAGCTGCTGGTGGTGGATCAGGGCAGCTTCGATCCCCACCTGCTGACGGCCTTGCAATGGGATCCGCAACAGGTCATCTACGCCGATCCCCTCTTCCAATCGCCGCTCTCGGCGAGCCCCGGCCTGGAACTTGGCCTGTGCCAACGGCTACTGCAGCGGATGGGAGGGCAGCTCTCCTTCTATTCCTCTGGGGATGGGCGCTCCGTTGCCCGGCTGCTCCTGCCGCTGGCTGGCAAGGAACTGCGTCCCCCGGCCGTAGCCTCAGGGGGACAAGGCCCTCAGCAGCCAAAACAGGGGCAGCAGGGCCAGCGCCCCGCGATCTAGCTGCCGCAGGTGTAGGCGGTGCCAGCGCAAGGGGTGGTCGGGGCCGGTCAGCCCACGCGCCTGCATGGCCATGGCTGTCTGCTCTGCCCGCAGGAGCAGGTTTTCAAAAAAGCGCTCCACCAGAGCCAGCAGGGTTTGGATCCCGCCCCGGAAGCTGAGGGATCCCCAGCGGACATCGCGGGTGCGCACCGCCCGCACCAGGTTTTGCACCTCCTCCATCACCAGCGGCAGAAAGCGCAGCGCCAAGGTGAGAGTGAGGATCACCTCCGCAACTGGCCATCCCCAGCGTTTTAGAGGCTGCACCAGGTGGCCGATCCCCTCTGTGATCTCTTCTGGGGCTGTGGTCAGCAAAAACAAATTGGTGGCGTAGAGCAGCGTAAAGATGAGGGTGCCCAGCCGCAAAGCCACCGACAGGGAACGGCGGGACACCTGAAAGGTTCGCTCCCCTAGGGAAACCTGCAGCAAGCGGTAGCGGTAGGGAGTCGGCCAGGCACGGGTTTGCTCCCGCCAGGCCCGCTTGGCTGCTGCGCGGGATCCCTCTTCCACCCCCCCGTCATAGCCGGGGATGAGCCCATAGCCCACCACCTGCGCGTCCTGCCGCTGCGGCTGCGGGAAAACCCCCAACCCATCGGGAGCGAAGCTGGTGATCCCAAAAGTGAGCAGGCTGAGGGCTAACACCAGCGAGAGCTGGCCCGACCAGACCCGACGCGGCAGGCGGGCTGCCACCGTCAAGAACAACAGAACCGCCACCACGGCCAGGCGCCAGCCATTGCCAGCCAAAATTGGGCTGAGCAGAAAGCTGAGCAGCCAGGCCAGCTTCACGCGCGGATCGAGGCGGTGCAGCCAGGTGCGCGGCTCTTCCAGGTAGATTCCCAGCGGGGCATTGCGCAGAATATCCACTGCAGGCAAACGGGAGACAGGTTATCCCCCAAAAGGAGAACGGAAGCTGGCAGCAGGAAAGGCTTAGAGTCGCTCCACCAGACGGGTTGAGCCGGATTGGGCAGCGACCCATCCCCCTGGGGCCCCCTCTCGCTCAACGCGCAACCAGACAGGCACCTGTCCTTCGCCAGCCTGCACCTCTACCACCCGCAGCAAAGCTTGGCGCGGGGCGGCCCCGACGATAGCCCCAGTCAGGCTGGGCTGCTGGCGAATGTTAATGCCCTCATTGGCAATCACCCGCACCTGTCGCACACCCCGCCACTCGGCCAGAGGGCCGGTCAATTCAGGCTCAGGCGTGGGTTCTGGCTGGCCCGGAGCGTCGATGGCAACCGGCGGCTGCTCCAGTTGCACCTGGGGCTGCTCCAGCGGCGGCGCTGGCGGCGTGAACAGGCTCCTCAGCATCTGCCAGATCACCAGCAGGGAGAGGATGCCCACGCCGACCACTCCGGCCAAGCCGATGCCGAGGGGAATGGCAGGGCGCTCACCCCGACCACGGCGGGATCCCAGGCGGCTGCGGCGGTAACGCTCCACCTCCTGCGATCCCCACTCGTGGGCGTGTGGGATCCCTTCCTCGAAGGGGGGCTTGGCCGGCCCCTCGCCGCGCCGGTAGGCGGGCAAATCGGACATACGCGGGGGCTCTGGAGGAGGCGCTGTCCCTCCCCGCGGAAAGGGGGCGGGCGGGCGAGGCGATTCTTGTGTTTGCTCAGTTAGGCGTGGGCCACCCACCATAGCAGGCAAATGGGGTGCGGGGTGGAAAGATGGGGGAGATAGCGTCCCCGCCGGCGAGCTCTCGCGACTGGGCATCTCGTCCAGGTAAGCCTGAACCTGGGGGTTGTCGAAGTAAGCTTGCAAGGTTGCTTGGGCAGTTTCCAGGCCGCGAAACTCTGGGAACACCTCCTCTTGAAACCACCTTTCTGTGAAGCGGCACAGACCCGGCAGATGGTCAGGGGAGCCGGCGGAGTGTTCTTCGATAAACTGCAGGGCCTCTGTTTCTTGGCTGGAGCGCAGATGGTCAAGCGCCTCCTCGGTCTGCCCCAGCAACAGGCTGCAGATGGCCTGCTCCAGATGGACATCCTGCCGCTGGGCCAGGCGGGCCAAGTAGCCGCGGGCACGCCGCACCAAGGCCGGACGTTTTTCCAGATAGCCTGCTGCCAGCAACACCTGCACGGCCAAGTAGGCGGCCACCAGCGAGGGACGCTCGGCCTCTCGCTCAAACAGCTCCTGCTGTTCTTGGAGAGTAAGGTGACGGCGCACCCGCTGGATGAAGCGCAAGAAATCTTCTGTGCTGAGGCCAGAGCCATCCTGCCCACTTCCTTCAATGCCACCCCGCTCGTCCAGCATGGCTTTCAGGAGGGCAAGCCCTTGCTGCCGCGCCAGGACAGGATCGGCAAGCGCCTCTTTGCCGATTTGGGCGGGGGTGCTAGTCTCAAGGCTGAGGAGCTGCAAAATGCGGTAGGGACGCAGCTTGCCCAGATCAAGGCGGAGCTCTGCTTGCAGCTGCGGAAAAGCCTGATACTCCTCCAGCTCCGCCAGGCCCGCCTGCAGAGAGCGCGCCGCCTCTTCGTAGGATCCCTGTTGCCAGGCTTCCCGGCCCAGCTCCAACCGGGCGATGGCCCGCGCCAAAATGGCGTCAGAACGGGCAGGGTGGCCCTGCTCCAGCATCTGTTGAGCCAAATCTAAGGCCGCTTGGTACTCTCCGACTTCGCAATACAAACACAGCACTCCTGGCAAGAGGGGCTCTTCCACCGTCAGGGTGGGATCCGCCGGTGTCAGGTGTTCGTCGTAGTTTTGTCGCGCCTCTGGGTTAAGCAACACCGAGGCTGCCTCTTGAATAAGCTGAGCGCGAGCTTCCACGGCCTGCGGCGAAAACCCCAGCAGCCAAGAGCGCTCGCCCGGCTTGGGATCGAGCCGCTCTCGGTAGGCCTGCTCGATCTGATGCTCGTCCGCCCGTGGTGACAGCATCAAAACCCGGTAGTAGTCGAGGGGCACCCGCACCGTCATGGCTTTTGTCCGCTTTCCTGCTCGCGTCAAGGCGTCTTTGGACACCTGACCCCTATCGACTTAACTGTAGTCCTTTTCCTCGGCAAAAGGGATCCCCTCTTGCCTAGAGCCTACCAGTCCCAGCTCCCCGGCTCCCCCTTGAAGGGGCCTACGACCTTGGAGGTAATCCAGCCGCCGTAGAAATCTCCCGGCTGGGGCCGGACTCGTTCTCCATCCACCCGGCACTCCTGCACGCGGCCCGCATAAAAAGCGAGGTGGTCGCGGATGGGCCAAAACTCCGGGCTGGGATCCGGATAGCTCCAGGCGGCATCCACGGCCACCTGGGATCCAACTTGCACCGTCCAGTAGCGGGCAGATCCTTTGAACTCGCAGAAGGAGGTGCGGGCGCTGGGGCGGAGATACTCCAGCCGCACATCGGCGGGGGGGATGTAGTAGGTGGGCGGGTGGCTGGTTTCCAGGATGCGGTAGCAGCGGCAGCTGTGGGCGATGAGCTCGCCATTAAAGAAAACTTCCACCCGCTCGGCGGTTGGCTCCAGGCGGGGCGGGCGCGGGTAGTCCCAGACGGATTCTTGTCCGGGCCGGGGCGGGATGGGCCGGGGGCGCATGGGCAGTCTCCAAAACAGGACGGATGCACCTAGAGCAGGCGGGTGGCCTCTACCAGTTTGGCGTACTGCACCAGCAGCAGAGACTGGTGCTCCGGCAACACCTGAATCACCCCTTGCTGTTGCAGGCGGCCCAGCACCGCCGCCGCTACCTCCCGGCTGACCTGGCTGATATCGGCCAAATCCTGGAGGGGAGGGTAAACAATGCGCACGCCCTGCTCGGTTTTCTCGCCAAAGGCCTCTGCCAGTTGTACCAGCGCATGCACCACCCGCAGCGGGGGGCTTTGTCGATCCAGATCGGCCTGCAAATTGGCCAGGCGCAGGCGGCGGGAGAGGCTGCAAGCCAGGCGATAACACAGGTGCGGCTCCTGCAGCATCAGCGCCTTGAAGGTGGCCGCCGGGATCCCGGCCGCCCGCAGCGGGGTCAGGGCCAGCACATCCCGCGAGCGGGGGGCTTCGTCCAGCACCGCCATTTCCCCCACCCAAGCGCCCGGCCCGAGCAAAGCCAGGGTTTGGGCGCTGTCTTGTGTCCCTTCTGCTGTGCGAATCCCCACAGACCGCCGCACCTTGGCCCAGCCAGAGAGGATCAAATAAACGACGTTGCCCCAGGCATCCTGCATCAAGAGCGCCTGTCCTGCCGCAATATCCCGCAGCTTCACCTGGGATCCCAACCATTGCAGAGAGGCTGCTGAGAGTTGGGCCAGCGTCGGCACCGCCTTGAGCTCGGAGAGGAGGGCAGCAGAGACATCAGAATTCATGTCGGTTGACCCTAGCGCAAGCCCACTGTAGCCCAGTCGCCGGCTCAAGGGCTATCCTGCAGAGTGTTCGCCCTAGGTCGGGTCCCCTGCCCCAAAATCCGAGAGCTTGTAGCCGCTGCGGCCTCTGGAACCTTTGCAGCTGCCTTGAGTTTGGGGAGTGGGGGCCGAGCGGGAGGAACTCAAACTGCGCCATTATCGTCTAGCTAACAGAGGTTCTGCTTGGGAGGGGATCCCTCCGTCGTTGTCCTTCGATAATCTATGGGTACCTATGGATGCTGCCCTCAGCGACATCAGTGGCCAGCGCTGGTCGGTCTGGGTGAAGGACGTGCCTGTGCGGCCCGAAAAGCTCGCTGACGTGGATCTGGTGCTGCTCTGCCAGCAGGGATCCCGGCCCCACCGCGAGGCCTTCGCTGAGCTGATACGCCGTCACCAGGCCTATGTGGACAAGGTGCTCTACCACCTGGCCCCCGACTGGCCTGACCGGCACGACCTGGCCCAGGAAGTCTGGATCCGGGCCTACCGCCACCTAAAGCGGCTGCAGGAGCCGGCGAAGTTTCGCAGTTGGTTGGGGCGGATTGCCACCAACCTGTTCTATGACGAGCTGCGCAAGCGCAAACGGCAGCAGCAGCCCCTTTCTTTGGATGCCCCGATTTCGATGCGGGACAGTGAGGTGGAATGGGAGCTGCCCAGCGAGAGCCCTAGCCCCCATGAGCACCTCACCACCTGCGAGTTTTACGAGCAATTGCACCAAGCCGTCCGCGACCTGCCTCAGGTTTTTCGCCAGACAATCCTGCTGCGGGAAATTCAGGGGATGGCCTACGAGGAAATTGCCGAGATCACAGGAGTGTCTTTGGGCACCGTTAAGTCTCGCATTGCCCGCGCCCGCGCCCGCTTACAATCCACCCTAAAACCCTACCTCGATGGTGAATGACCATGGTTCGCGGCAACCTTAACCCCGACCGCGAGGACTCCCAGCCAGAACTGCCGCTGGTGGAGGAGCGCTTTGAACAGTTGAGCGCCTACCTGGATGGGGAATTGTCGCCCCAAGAGGCGCGGCAGGTGGAAGACTGGCTGGCCAGCGATCCCCAAGCGCGGCAACTGTACAGCCAACTGGCAGCCTTGCAGGCCGGCTTGGCCAACCTCAAGGCCCCAACTTTGGATCCTGGCCAAACAGAGCTGCTGATCAGCCGCGTGTTCGAGGAGCTGGACCGCAGGCCGGCGCTCGATCTGAGCTGGCGGCGGTGCAGGGGCACCCCTTGGGGACGGGTGGCAGCGGCTGGGGTGGCCTTGGCGGGAGCCGGCTGGGCGGGCTGGCGTTGGTCGCATCCCCAGCCGTTGGTGTCGCTAGAGGAGCCGCCGGTGCGGGTGGCCATCGTGCCTGCCTCTGCCCGGGTTGCCCAGCGCTATCTGTTCGAGCCGGGGCAAAAACAAGATGCCTACTCAATTTTGTTTGAGACAACGCCGAACCTCGGCGACGAGGTGAGCTGGGAATGATTCTGAGCAGGCTTGAGAAAGATTGAGGAGTGGAGGGTGGAAAAAGCTGTTCGCGGAGCTTGCGGTTTGGCAGTTTGCCTTTGGCTAGTTAGTCTGGGATCCTTGTCGGCCCAGGCTGACCCCAGTGGCAGCCATTTCGCAGCGCCGCAGGACTCACGTCCTTATCCCCATGCCCTGGAGCCCACCAACCTGCCCTCACCCAGATCCCGTCTCACCCAACCGCTGGCCGGCTCTCAGGCTTCCACCCCCGCCCAAAACCAACCGGCCTCTCCCGAGATAGAGCTATCGCCTTTTCCCGATTTCCCCCTCCTTAAGGAGTTGGATCCGCCCCTCCCCACCTTGGCCGACCTGGGCATTCATTGGGATCGCCTGGCTCTGCTGCCCGACCTCGAGCTGGCCGAGGAAATGGATAGGGAGTTCAGCCGCCGCTTGGCCCGCCTGAACCGGCAGATTGCCAACCAACAAGAGCGCCTCTACCGCCTGTTGCAAACCTGGGACTCTGACGAGGCCGATATCCGTCAAATTCAGGCCCAACTGAGCCAGTTGCGCACAGAACGGGATCGCCTGGCGCTGGAACACCTGTTGCTGCTGCGGCAGTTGCAAGAGAACTTCGCCCTGCCTCTACCGGCCCGCTCTGCCGCCAGCTCTCCCTGAGGTGGGCCCAAGTTATGATCGGCAGAGGGCAACCACTGACGGAGCTGAGCGATGGCCCAAGTGCCCAGCAACCCAGAGATCGAGCAGTTGGCCGCTGCCATTGGCGAGGAAGTTTACATCGATGTAGCCCGCTGGCACCTCTACCTGCGGGATGCCCATCTGCACACCCTCTTGGCAGAACAACTGGCCCCCCAGGTGAGGGCAGGCAAGGTGGATGAGGACGCGGTCACGGAGATCTTGCAACGGATCCCGGTAAAAGTGGGGGGTGGGCGCAAAGAATTGCCCCTGGCGGATCTGTTGCCGATGCAAAGCCTGCTGAACTTGTTGGATGTGCTGGAGGAGTTCAGCCGCAAATGGGCTCAGTAGAGGGGGAGAAAGCATTGCAGCATCAGCTCAATCGGCTCAAGCAGTCTAGGCGGTCGCTGCCTCCAGCCGGCACCTGGCTCAGGGCCGCTGGTTTTGCCTTGCTGCTGGGGCTGTTGTCGGCCTGTCAGGGAACCGAGTGGGGAGAGCGGCTGCAAAGAGCGGTGCGACCGGTGGGCCTGCCTCCCCCTCTCTCCGCCGACCGACCGGAGACGCCCACGCCTCTGCCGGGATCCCGCTCCCCCTCTGCTCCTGCCACCCCCCCTGCTTCCTTCACGCCCCCGCCCAGCCAGGTCAGCAGCCGTTTCACGGATCTGGAGCCCGGATCCCTGGTGGCCCGTGCTGTCTCTGATCTGGATCGGCTGGGTGTCTTTGCCGATATTGTTGGCAGTGAGTTTCAGCCGCAGCGTAGCGTTCGTCGCGGCGAATTTGCCCGCTGGTTGGTGCTGGCCAACAACGCCATTCACGCCGACCAGCCCAGCCGCCAAATCCGTTTGGGATCCGCTGGCGAGCGCCCCTTGTTTTTGGATGTGCCGGAGGAGGATCCCAACTTTCGCTACATCCAGGCCCTGGGAGCTGCCGGCCTGGTGGTCGGCGATGCCAACCGCGAGTTCCGCCCCAACAGCCTGCTGTCGCGGGCAGAGCTGATCCGCATGAAGGCACCTCTGGATTTGCCGCCCGGCCAGATCAAGGGATCCCGAGCAGAGCTGGAGGAGCGTTGGGGCTTTACCGATGCGGCCCAGATCCCCGACGAGGCCGTTGCCCCCCTGGTGGCGGATCGCAGCCTGGAGAATGCCTCCACGGTGTTGCGCACCTTCGGCCCCATCCGCACGTTTAACCCCTTTGAGCCGGTCAGCCGCGGGGAAGCGGCGATTGCCCTTTCGGCCTTTGGGGAGCGAACGGCTCAGGAAGCTGCCTTGCCAACCCCAACTCCCGCAGCCGAGCCCCCCGACCCTGAGCCTTCTCCTCCTGTTGCCGAGCCAGACCAGACCCCTTCCCCTCCTCCCACCCCTGAGGGCGACCCCTCTCCCAGCGCCACTGGCAACTCTAAACCTCCAGCCGTCACCCCAGGGGCAGGGGAAATTGTGACGCCGCGCGAGCCTCAGCCCTAAATTGAGGGCGATCCCAGCGTAGAAGCGGAGAGGGCCGCAGCGCTTAACCCCCTCTCCTGCTTCGCCCCCCTGAGGCTGGATTGCAAAAGGACCAACCCCCTGGCTGCTCTTGTTGTTGGCGGCGGAAAAATGCTAACTCTCTTGCTGCTCCACAGGGCAAGCTCCTCCCCGCCTATAAAATGGGAGAAGCCAACTTGGAAAATCGACAGGGATCCCGTCTGTGTCTGCGACTGTTCCCGAAATTCGCTCGGAAGACCTGCTGCGCTACACCGTAATCGGGTCGCGGCGGCCCAGCGTCTACTTTTGGGCGGTGGCGCTGACAGGGGGTGGGCTGGGCTTTACCCTGGCGGGTCTTTCCAGCTATTTCCACCGCAACTTGCTCCCCTTTTCCGATCCCGCCAGCCTGGTGTTCATTCCCCAGGGCATTGCCATGCTCTTCTACGGCGTGCTCGGATCCCTGGCGGGGCTGTATCAATGGCTGAGCCTGTACTGGAACCTGGGGGGCGGCTACAACGAGTTCGACCGCCGCACCCAGAAGATAACCCTGGTGCGGCAGGGCTTTCCGGGCAAAAACCGCGAGGTGCGCCTAGAATACGACTTTGCCGAGGTGCAAAGCCTGCGGGTGGAGCTGCGAGAAGGCCTCAACCCCCGCCGAGCTATCTACTTGCGAGTGAAAGGACGCAGTGACATCCCCCTCACCGGCGTTGGGCAGCCGCCTTCTTTGGCCGAGATTGAAAACCAAGCCGCCGAGATTGCCCGCTTTCTTAATGTCAGCCTAGAGGGTATTTGATCCCTTCTTCAAGATCCCCGTTGCTCTAACCACACCCTACCAGTCGACCTAAGCGAGAGGAAGTCCTGTGATCGTGCGACGGCAAGGTCATTGAGAAGGGGCTGGAACAGCGAAGTCAAATAGAGTTAATGCGGCGAAGCAGCATACTTTTGCTGCTATCTTACAGTAGATTTGACTTGCGACTAGTCAAAAAGCAAACCCAATGACAGCACAGGTACAACTTGAACTACAACTTGAACAAAGTATCCACGAGGTAGCGAAGCCGAGCAAGCCAGAATTGGTATGGAAGTCCAGTGATGGATTGTCCTGCCTGTACCATGGTGATAGTTTGGAACTCATGGCTTCGCTGCCTGCTGAGAGTGTGGACTGTATTTGGACTGATCCCCCGTATAACCTTTCAAATGACGGGATTACCTGTGTTGCTGGGCGCATGGTTAAGGTGAATAAAGGCGAATGGGATCGCAGCAAAGGTGTTGAGCTAGATCATGAGTTTAATAAAGCTTGGCTGGCTGCTTGCTATCGCTTACTTAAGCCCACAGGTACCATATGGGTCACAGGTACTTTGCACGTTTATCCATCTGTTGGATTTGCTATGCAGCAGCTTGGGTTTCGGATTATCAATGACATTATTTGGGAAAAACCATCTCCACCTCCGAATTTAGGGTGCCGCTGCTTTACTCATTCAACAGAACTAATTCTTTGGGCGACTAAGGCACGTAAAGGAAAGGAGCGTTACACTTTTAATTATGAGCAAATGAAGGCTGAAAATGGCGGTAGACAGATGAAAAATATCTGGCGAATTCCTCCTCCAGGTAAAGCCGAGAAGGTTTATGGAAAGCACCCAACTCAAAAGCCGGTTGCTCTAGTTTCCCGATGCCTTCGCGCTAGTACTAACCCTGGCGACTTGGTTTTCGATCCGTTTGCGGGTTCCTCCACGACTGGAGTTGCCGCTTTGTTGTTGGGTCGGAGGTTTATTGGTTGTGAAGCAGATGCACGCTATGTTGAACTATCAATTAGACGATTGAGCAACCTTGTTTGACTAAGTTGCCACCTGCATTGAAGCAAGACTGTCTATGGAAAGGGCAGAGGCGGTTAGCAGGCTCACTACGTTGGTAGGTCAGGATCTACGGCAGCTAGCAGACCAACTTAACGTCACGGTTTGGAGCAAAGACAATAAGAAAAACAAAGGCTGGGCTGGTCATACGATTGAGCGTTACTTAGGCTTGGCTCTCAACTCATCTCGATCACCCAACTTTGGGAGCTGGGAACTAAAGCTAGTCCCATTAGTAGTTCGAGTAGTTCGAGGATCAAGGGTACTTCGGGTAAAAGAAACAATGGCAATCACTATGATAGATCCTGTGGAAGTTGAAAGTAGAGAGTTTGAAGAAAGTCACCTCTTCAACAAATTACAGAGAATCGTTGTCGTAGCACGTATATTCGAGAGCCAAGCAGATGAGCGTTCTATTGTTCACTCAGTAGCTTCCTTCGATCTTAATGACCCCGAAATTTACGATCAGGTGAAAGCAGACTACAACCTTGTTCGAGAAACAATAAGAACCAAAGGATTTTCAAGTCTTAGTGGCAAGATGGGAAAACTTGTGCAGCCAAGAACGAAGGGACAAGGTCATGGAAGTACCTCTCGGGCATTCTATGCTCGCAAAGAGTTCGTCGCGCACATCTTAGGATTGAGAGAGGACTGATCGATTACCTTGCCCGCTCCACCTTTCTGGATAATTTTATGCTAGTTGCGGCCTGTGTATCCAAAGACAGCTCCTCGCCTATACCTCGACAAGTAACCTGAGTTTCCCAACACCATACTCAGCACTGTGCATGGAACACTCCCTGAGGCCGAAGTGCAGAGAGAGCAAGCTGCTTGATCCAGGGCTGATGAGGCAACTTTTTAGAGGGATGCCAAGCACTAAAGCTGTGGTCTCGAACGCTGCACAACACTTTGTCAACTTTGTGAAGACGAGGTGGGGAGAACCCCAAAAACTATCCTTTGCCAGCCTGAGCAGACGAACCCAGGGCTTCCTCGACTACCATCTGCGGTCTTTGACCCTGGAATGAATGCCTGGGCTGTCGGGAACCCCAAAAACGGGCTACGCTCCACTGCCTGAACAGAGAGGGTAAACAGGGGATTGGAGAGGATGCCAGCGAAGATGGTGGCCACCAGCGTCACCACCATGCCCACTCGCAGAGCCGGCATGCCCTCTGCCTGCCAGTCGGTTGGGGGGTAGTTTTGCACCGAAAGCGACATCTCCTGCGGCTCTTTTACCACCATGGTTTTCACCACCCGCACGTAGTAGTAGATGGAGATGACGCTAGTCACCAGGCCCACCAGCACCAGCGTGTATTCTCCTGCCTGCCAGCCGGCCCAGAAGAGATAGAGCTTGCCGAAAAAGCCGGCCAGCGGCGGCAACCCGCCCAGGGAGAGCAGACAAATGCTCAGGCAAAGGGTGAGAAAGGGATCCTTCTGATAGAGGCCGCTGTACTCGTTGATTTCGTCGGTGCCAGTCTTGAGGCTGAAGAGGGTGACACACAGAAAAGCCCCTAGGTTCATGGCCAAATAGACCATCAGGTAAAAAATCAAGCTGGCATAGCCCGCTTCGGTGCCCGCCACCAAACCGATCAAGACAAAGCCCGCCTGCCCAATAGAAGAATAGGCCAGCAGTCGTTTGAGGCGGGTTTGGGCAATCGCCACCACATTCCCCAGCACCATGGTCAAAATGGCCAGCACCGAGAGCACCGCCCGCCACTCTTCTGTCATCGCCGGAAAGACGGTGGCCAAAAAGCGAATGGCCAGGGCAAAGCCTGCCGCCTTGGATCCCACCGACAAGAAGGCCACCACCGGCGTCGGGGATCCCTCATAGACATCAGGAGTCCACTGGTGGAAAGGCACCGCCGCCAGCTTAAAGCCAATGCCGCCCAGGCAGAACACCAAAGCGAGGATCCCCACCAGCCCGGCATTGGCCAGGTAGGGCGCAATAGCCGCCAACTGGGTCTGCCCCCCCGACAGGCCATAAAGCAGCGACATGCCGTAGAGGAAGATAGCGGTGCTGCTGGCCCCCGTCAACAGATACTTCAGGGCCGCCTCGGAAGAACGCGGATCCCGCTTGGTGTAGCCGGCCATCAGGTAGCTGGCGATGCCCAGCGTTTCCAAGGAGACGAACACCATGATGAGATCCGTCGCCCCGGCGAGGAACATGCCCCCCAAGGTGGCCGTGAGGAGCAGCACATAGAACTCGCCCGTGGGCGCGCCTGCCTGGAGGAAGTAGCGCTCCGCCATCATCACCGTCAGGGCTGCCGTCGCCACCACCAGGCCGCGGAAGAGAATGCTCACCGGATCCGCGGCAAAGCTGCCCAAGAAGCTCTCCAACTGGGGCTGCTGCCATTGCAACACCAAGGTCACCAAGGCCCCAAGCAAACCAAAGAGGGAGAGGGCCGGAAGACTTTTGCGCGCCGCCGACCCACCCACCAAATCCACCACCAGGACGATCAACAGCGTGAGGGTAACCACCACCTCCGGCCAAATGGCGCCGGCATGCAGGTTTCCGGTTGGGGCGAAGACATCCATAGGGGAAGACTATGAAGAGAGATTAACGGGATCCAAAGCCAGCATACCGCGATTTCCGGCCTCCCTAGCTTGCTTCTGGCATTTCTTCTCCCAATTGTCTCCATCGACACTTCCTGGTTTCAAGAAAGCTTGGCGCTGGAGGTGAGCACCAATCGTAGGCGAGCGTGGATGAGGCTTAAGTCGGCCAAGCCCAGGTCGATCTCGCCGTCGATGACGATCCCGGTGTTGATCAGCCGATCCAACAGTTCCAGCAGGGATCCCTCGCCGTGGGGTTGGCCGGGGTAGTAGTCCCCCTGGCGGGGCAAGAGAGAGCCCAGATCCCCCAGATCTAGGTTGAGCTCTGCCGGGTCGATCTCCAGCAGGGCGCAGAGTTGCCGAATTTGCTGCCGCAGGGCCTGGAGGCTGCTGCCGGCCCGCTCGATTTGCTCGGCAGAAAGGCGGTTGGCCTCCATCTGCCGCACCACTTGCGCTTCCATCAACTGCCGCAGCAGCTCCACCAAGGTCAGCACCAGCGAGGCCAAACCGGCTTCCGGGCGTTTCCGGCCAGGGGTGAGCCGGGCCCGGCTCAAGTCTTCCGGGCTGGCCGGGCTGATAGCAAGGCGGGGGGAAGGAGCAGCCAACCACTGCTCAAAGGGCTGGAAGAGCTGTTCCAGGCTAAGCAAATGGAGGTGGGGATCCCGCGCCGCCTCTTGCCGCTCTTCGGGCAGGTTGTAGCCCCAGGCAGCCAAAAACAAGAGCACCTGCTCCAGGTCCGGCACCCTTTGCACCTGGCGCAGCGTCTGCAGGCGATCCTCGACAAACCAGAGTTCCTCAGGCGCTACCTGGGTTGCTGCTAGCAGCCGCCGGAGGGTGGTGGCCTTGGGGGCGCGCACCTCCTTGCCCAGGATACGGTGGCGCGGCAGTTGGATCCCTTCGCGGAGCAAAAGCTGCTGGATAAACCGCCCCTCCTTGGTGCTGAGAATGGCCAGGCGGGGCTCGCCAGCAGCCTGGATCTGGCGCATCCAAGCCGCCACTCCCGGATAAAAGCGGTGCAGCCCCAGCCAGCCCTGCAGATCTTCTTCGATCCAGCGATCCCGCACCTCATCCAGCCTTTGGGCTAAAGCCTGCTCGGAGATCCCCGCTCCCTGCAACAACCGCTGCCGCCAGCCGGGCCAGTCTTGGCGCAAAGCGTCTTCGGGGATCCCTTGCTGCAGCCCCCACAGCAGCAGGGGCATCTCCCAGCCGGTCTCGATCAGCGGGCGCAGGCGGTCGAAGGCAGGGCGCAACGACTCCAACTGGGCAGGAGCAAGGCCCCACACCTGGGCGCAGACCCGACAGGAAGAGGCAAAATACTCCGCCCGCCCGTCGCAGAGCACACCATCAAAATCCAGAGCCAAAATGCGGGGGGACATTCGCCGGGGCCTAGCGAACTCCATACCTGAGTCCCCCATAGAGCAAGTTGCAAAAATGGGGCCAGAGGCCAAGTTAATTTAACCAAACTGTTTTGCCGGATTGGCCCAACCTAGTTCGATTCCGAGATGCGAACAGACTTGATCTCCACCGGCTTGAGGGGACGATCCTGCGGGCCGGTGGGTGCAGTAGCAATTTTATCCAACACGTCCTCCCCCTCGATTAGTTGCCCAAAGATGGTGTAGTTGGGCGGCAGGGGATAGTCGGCATGCATGATAAAAAACTGGCTGCCGTTGGTGTTGGGGCCGGCATTGGCCATGGCCAAGGTTCCTCGCGTGTAGGGGCGCTGCACCGGCTCATCGGGAAAGCGGTACCCCGGCCCGCCTCGCCCCGTGCCGGTGGGATCCCCGCCCTGAATCATGAAGCCCCGAATGACACGGTGAAAGATGACGCCATCGTAGAAGTGATCCCGGGCCAAAAAGACAAAATTGTTGACGGCAAGGGGAGCTTCCTGCGGGAACAGCTCCAAAACCATCGTGCCGGCGGTGGTCTCCAGCGTGGCCGTGTAGGACTTGGCCGGGTCGATCACCATGGGGGGAGGACTGTTGTAGGTTTTCACGGTTTTGCCCAACTGTTGTGCCAGGAGCAAATCGTAAGAAGAATGCGGGCGGGCCAGAGCCGAAACAACGCCGGATCCCACCCAAAGCAGCACTGCCAGCAAAGCCAGCTTGAACAGGTGGGTGATGCCAGAGGGCACGCGCACGTTTCTTGCCAGAAAGCTCCGCCCCTATCCTACCAGGATCCGTCCGGCCTTACTCATCCCCCGACCGGAATGGGGGTTTGGCCCGCCGCACCAGCCAGTAGCTAACGGAGAGGGCTAGCGTTGCCGCTGCCAGCCCAATGAGATCTAGACTCCCCAGCTTCTCAAAATCAAAAATAATGATCTTGCGCGCCACCGCGATCAAAGAGGTAACAATCACCAGCTCCACCTGCACCACCTGCTTTTGCAAGTAGGCGGTAATGTTCTCCAGAATCTCCAGCGCGATCAGGATATTCAAAAAAAGGCCGAAAATCTCGATCAAAGTAGTGGAGAAAAACCCGGTTGGCTCCCGCAGCAGATCGGCCACCAGGAAGCGGGCCAAATCCACCACGGCCACCACAATCAGGCCGATCATCAAGATGGAAAGCAGCTTCGAGATCAGGCTTTCGATGCGGGTGATGGCCCGCAAAAAGGGATCCTCCTCTTCGGTTTCGTGAGGATTGTGCAACAGCCACTTGAGAAACCGCATCGACAACCCTTCCCCCCTGCGTCCGGGATCCCATTATCTGCCCTAACCGTTAGCTGGAAGAGATCCCTTGGGGCGACGGTTGCGACACCGCTCAGAACAGTATTTCACCTCTGACCAACAGTCGGCCCACTTCTTGCGCCAGGTGAAGGGCCTGCCGCAGGTGAGACAGATTTTGCTGGGCAAATCCGACTTTTTTCGGTGGCGGGGCATAGCGCGCTAGAAACGACAACTCTTGAATTAACCCCAATGCCCTAGCCTGT
The DNA here is from genome assembly GCF_054061455.1 of Thermostichus sp. OS-CIW-20. NCBI lineage: Bacteria > Bacillati > Cyanobacteriota > Cyanophyceae > Thermostichales > Thermostichaceae > Thermostichus > Thermostichus sp. OS-CIW-20. The sequence goes on along the minus strand of NZ_JBSSEF010000001.1, from coordinate 93,038 downwards.
GTTCTGCAACTGCAGGGCTTGTGGCCGGGAACGGCTGCGCAAAGCAGCCTCGATCAGCCCCAAAAAGAGGGGATGGGGACGGTTGGGGCGGGAGCGAAACTCGGGATGGAATTGGGTGGCGATGAAAAAGGGGTGGCTGGGCAGCTCGATAATTTCCACCAGGCGGTTATCGGGCGAGACACCACTAATCACGTAGCCGGACTCGAGGAATAGGCTGCGGTAGGCGTTGTTGAACTCATAGCGATGGCGGTGGCGCTCATAGACAATTGACTCACCATAGAGCTTGGCTGCCAGGGTGTCGGGCAGAATGCGGCAGGGGTAGAGGCCCAGGCGTAGGGTTCCCCCCAAATGTTCCACATCTTTTTGCTCTGGCAACAGGCTGATGACGGGGTGGGGGGTGTCGGGATCGAACTCATAGCTGTTGGCCCGCTCCAGGCCGGCAATGTTGCATCCCCAGTCGATCACCGCACACTGCATGCCCAAACACAGCCCCAGAAAGGGAATGCCCCGCTCGCGCACGTGGCGAATGGTGGCCACCTTGCCCTCGATGCCGCGGTTGCCAAACCCCCCTGGCACCACTACGCCATCTACCCCCGCTAGCAGAGTTTCTGGTCCCCGCTCCTCGACTTCCTCAGAAGAGATCCAGCGCAGGGTAACGCCGGCATTGAGAGCCAGGCCCGCATGGCGCAGGGCTTCCGCTACCGAGAGGTAGGCGTCGGTAAGGCGCACGTATTTGCCGACAATGGCGATCTCCACTTGCTCTTGAGGGTGGTGCAGCCGCTGCACCAGGAGCTCCCACTCGCGCAGATCCGGCTGCTGCGGCTCCAGGTTGAGGATCTGCAAAACCCGCTGCGCCAACCCTTCCTGCTCCAGCACCAAGGGCACATCGTAGATGCTGGGGGCATCCTGGGCCTGGATAACACATTCCACCGGCACGTCGCAAAACTCGGAGATCTTCTCCTTGATGCTGCGGGGCAAGGGCTGCTCGCAGCGGCACACCAACACATCTGGCTGAATCCCAATCGAGCGCAGCTCCTTGACTGAGTGCTGAGTGGGCTTGGTTTTCATTTCCCCCGCCGCCTTGATGAGAGGCACCAGGGTAACATGCACATAGGCCACATTGGCCCGGCCCACATCTTTGCGAAATTGGCGGATGGCCTCCAAAAAGGGCAGAGACTCGATATCCCCCACCGTGCCCCCCACCTCCACCAGCACCACGTCGGGGTTGGTCTCGCGGGCCACCCGCCGGATGCGCTCTTTGATCTCCTGGGTAACATGGGGGATCACCTGCACCGTGCTGCCTTGGTAATCCCCCCGCCGCTCTTTGTAGATCACCGCCTGGTAGATGGCGCCGGTGGTGACGTTGTTGAGCTTGGACATGTTGGTGTCGGTGAAGCGCTCGTAGTGGCCCAAGTCCAAGTCTGTCTCGGCGCCATCGTCGGTGACGAACACTTCCCCATGCTGGTAGGGGCTCATGGTGCCGGGATCCACATTGATGTAGGGATCCAGCTTCAAAATCGACACGGTGTAGTTGCGGGACTTGAGCAGACGGCCCAGGCTAGCCGCTACAATGCCTTTGCCAATGCTGGAGACGACCCCGCCGGTGATGAAGACAAACTTGGCCATACCCCCGACCCTTGCCCTTTCTTGATGATTATGCCAGGGATCCCAGGGCTTCCTCAGCGCCGGGAGCGAATGGGGCCATTGTAGAGGATGGTGGTCTGAAAGGTGCGCCGATCCACCCGCACCTGGGTTTCAATGCTGGGCTGGACGAAGCCGGGCTCGCCGCCGCGGAAGGTGAAGATCCAGGCATCTTCCAACTCTTCAAAGGGCGCGTCGATGGCCGCCCCGTGCATGGCAGCTTCGGCGCGGTAGCGCTGCAAGCCCCCGTTGGCAATTTCAGCCGCTTGGCGGGCCAAGTTCTTGGCCCGGTTGAGATCGCGGAAGTAGCGGCTGATTTCCTCAAAAGTCCCCGTCGGCAGCGGCCTTGGCCGGGGGGGTGTGGGCGGCACAGGCCGCGGATCTGGCACAATCGGCAGAGTGGGAATATCCTGGCTAGGGGGCAGCGGCTCGACTGGAATCGGGGTTCTGGCAGGTTCTGGAAAAAGGGGGGTGACCACCTGCGCCTGGGCAGAAGGCAGGAATCCCCAGATTACAACGCCGCCCAGGCAGAGACGGAAAATGGACTTCATAGAGCCATGCCGATGTGAATTTTTCAATCCCCACTCTACTGAGCCTCTAGTTAGGAAAGTAGAGGCAAAAGCCCGGACTCTTTTTCCACCAGCAGCTAGGCACGTGGGTTGTCTGCGCAACCGGCTTTGTCCTCCCCTGGCGCCTGTTAGCATCCTGAAACGGGATCCTTTGCAGAAGTTGCCATGGAGTTTGTTACACTTGCCAAGACGGGGCTCCGGCTGAGCCGCGTGGGGTTGGGCACCTGGAGCATGACCGGGGATTGGTGGGGGCCGGCGGATCCCCAGGAGGCCTATGCCACCCTCCGCAAGGCCATTGACCTAGGGATTACCCTCTTTGACACGGCTCCGGCCTACGGCCGCGGCCTTTCGGAAGAGCTTTTGGGACGGGCCATCCGGGATGCCGGCTGCCGGGATCGAGTGGCGATCGCCACCAAGGCCGGCCTGCAGTGGATAAACGGCAAGGTGGTGCGCAACTGCAGCCTCAGTTGGCTAGCTCAGGATCTGGAAAACTCCCTTCGCCGCCTGCAAACCGACGTGATCGACATCTACCAGGTGCATTGGCCGGATCCCTTGGAGCCGCTAGAGGAGACAGCTGCCTTTTTCGGCCGCCTACTCCAGGAAGGAAAGATCCGCGCCATTGGGGTGAGCAACTTTTCTCCAGAGCAGATGGAGCGCTTCCGCCAGGTGGCTGTATTCTCCCTGATCACGATAGTTGGGACTTTCGTATCTGAGATGACACTTTTGCCGGGGTTGAGTGCCTAAACTGACTCGATAACCCTAGTAATTCTAATGATGCCGGTACTTTCAGAACTTGCCCGCAGCCAGGGTATTGATTATTTCCTGATCTCATTTACGGATTTGTTTGGCACGCAGCGCTCCAAGTTGGTGCCTGCTTCAGCAATTGACCGCATGGCCGATGGGCAGGCAGGTTTTGCGGGATTTGCTACGTGGTTGGATTTGACCCCTGCGGATGCGGATGTGTTTGCCCAGCCGGATCGCCAGCGCCTATTCCAATTACCTTGGCAACCAGAGGTGGGGTGGATGCCTGCGGATTTGATTCAGGCCAACGGGGAGCCTTTGGAACAAACGCCACGCTGGGTGCTGAAAAAGGTGTTGGCGCAGGCAGAACGCCTGGGTTTCCGGGTCAGGACGGGGGTGGAATGTGAGTTTATGCTCCTATCCCCTACGGAGTGGGCCATTTCCGATGGGCAGGATTGCCAAGCCAAGCCGTGCTACGACCAGCAAAGCCTGATGCGTCGTTTTGCGGTGATTCGGGGTATCTGCGATGGGATGCAAAAGCTGGGTTGGCATCCCTACCAGAGCGACCACGAGGATGCTAACGGGCAGTTTGAAATGAATTGGTTATTTGACGATGCGCTGGTTACCGCCGACCGTCATGCCTTTTTCAAATACATGGTGAAAAGCATTGCGGAACGGCACGGCTATCGGGCGACGTTCATGCCCAAGCCATTTCCCCATCTGACGGGCAATGGTTGCCATACCCATCTGTCGGTTTGGGATGTGACCGGGACAACCAATTTGTTTGCCGATGCCAAAGGGGAACTGGGTCTCTCGTCGCTGGCGTATTACTTTATCGGCGGGGTGCTGTACCATGCTCCGGCGTTGTGTGCCCTGACCAACCCGACGGTGAATTCCTATCGCCGTCTCCATGCGCCGCCTACGGCTTCGGGGGCCACCTGGGCACCTGCCACGATTAGCTACAGCGGCAACAACCGCACCCACCTGATTCGCATCCCTGAGCCGGGTCGGTTTGAGTTGCGTTTGGCTGATGGTGCGGCTAACCCCTATCTCCTGGCGGCGGGTCTGATTGCAGCGGGGCTGGATGGGATTTGTCACCAGCGTCACCCTGGTACTCGTTGCGACAACAATATCTACACCGACCCGATTCCCGGATTGCCGACTCTGCCTACGTCCCTAATAGAAGCGCTGGAACATTTGGATCGCAGTGCCATGTTTCGGGCGGCTTTGGGGGATGCTTTCGTTGATGCTTACGTGAAGTTGAAAAAACAGCAATGGCAGGAGTACAGCCGCCAGATTACTCCCTGGGAACGAGAAACAACCCTGGACTGCTAAAGGGTTGCCTAGGATACGATGGCAACGGCAATGTTTGTCTAAAATTACCGGGGAATATGTTGACTCCAATGGGCTTTTATGGCGGGTATGTCAGCCAATCGTACTGTGGAAGCGTGGCCATGTGATCCCCACCGTCTGATTCCAGCAGAAGTGCTCAAGCAACTCCATGTGCGCTCCGACCGGGCGGGATGGGTGCAATTACTGATGCACCTAGCAGTTATGGGGGTCAGTGGGAGTCTGTGGTGGACCCAGATGGGATGGCGCTGGTGGGTTGCCCTGCCTGCGTTGGTGGTTTACGGAACCAGTTTGGCGACCATGTTTGCGGCGTTGCACGAATGCGTCCATCGCACGGCTTTTGCCAGCCCCAAAATCAACGACGGTGTTGCTTGGTTTGCAGGGTTGCTGTCGTTTTATAACAGTACCTTTTACCGCTACTACCACACGTGGCATCATCGCTACACGCAAATTCCCGGCAAGGACCCGGAGCTAGAGGATGGCAAGCCCCAGAATTGGCGGCAGTATCTGCTGGAACTCAGTGGTATTCCCTGGTGGATCGGCAAGCTCAAGACGTACTTTTACCTGGCGACAGGACAACTGCAGCGATACCCTTACGTTCCCGAAGCGGCACGGGCAGAGGTGATCCGCTCGGTGCGGTGGCAGTTGGCTGTTTATGCCCTGGGGATGGCTATCTGGGTAGGGACGGGCTGGCCTGGGTTCCTGGTACTGTGGTTATGGCCTTTGGCGGTAGGGCAACCGATTTTGCGCTTTATTCTGCTGGCGGAACACACGGGCTGTAGCCAGGATGAGAATCCTTTGACCAACACCCGCACGACGCTTACGCTTTGGCCGGTGCGGTTACTCATGTGGAATATGCCCTACCATGCGGAGCACCATCTGTACCCTTCGCTGCCTTTCCATGCACTGGCTCAGGCCCATGCCTACCTGCGGCCCCATCTGGCACACGTGGAGGCGGGATACCTGAGGGTGCATTATCAGATCATCCAATCCTTGACCGGATGAGGACCCAGTTCTGGCAGTTGGAGCATTTTGAGCTACAGTGTGGCGTCTGTTTACCCCGGGTGACGCTGGCCTATGCCACCTACGGTCAGCTTTCTCCCCGGCGGGATAACTTGGTGCTGTACCCCACGTCCTTCGGAGCGCACCATTCGGATATTGATTGGCTCATTGCCCCCGATGGCATTCTCGACCCGGAACGCTGGTTTATTGTCATTCCCAATATGCTGGGCAATGGCTGTTCGACTTCGCCCAGTAATGACCCCAACTGTGGGCTGCGGGAAGATGGCTTTTGGTTTAGCCACTGGGACAATGTGCGACTGCAAGAGAGTCTCGTGCGGCAGCATTTCGGGGTTGAGCGGATTGCCCTCATCTACGGCTGGTCTATGGGGGCGCAGCAGGCCTATCACTGGGGGGCGCTGTTTCCAGAGCGGGTAGAACGGATTGCGGCTCTGTGCGGTACGGCTAAAACTACGGTTCACAACCGGCTGTTCTTGGAAAGTTTACGGGCGGCGCTGACAGCGGATGCGGCTTGGAATGGGCGGCGGTTTGTGGGGGTACCTGACCGGGGGTTTCGGGCTTTTGCCTACATCTACGCCAGTTGGGCGGTATCCCAGCCGTTTTTTAACCAGAGGCTCTATGAGGGGTTGGGGTATGCCTCGCTGGAAGACTACCTGGTTCGTGGTTGGGAGGCCAATTATCGCCGCCGTGATCCCCATGATTTGCTGGCGATGCTCGAAACCTGGATTCGCTGTGATGTCAGTGATAACCCCATTTACCAGGGCGACTACCAGGCGGCTCTCAGAAGCATTCGTGCCCATACGTTGGTCATGGCCGGGCAAACCGATCTCTATTTCACCCCCGCAGACTGTCGGGCCGAGGCGGAATACATCCCCAATGCGATGTACAAAGAGATTCCTTCCCTGTGGGGGCATCGAGCCGGTAATCCCTACCAAAATCCGGTAGATGCGGCATTTATTCGGGATGCCATCCAGGAACTCATCCACTGTTCCTGAGTAAGGGCAGTGCAACAAATGCTACAACAGGAGTAAGATACTCTTGTCAGCGGTACCGGAGCGGGGCACCCTGATACTGACAACCGCAAGGGGAGGCGAAACCATGAAGCGGGTTTTGGCGATTATTCTAGGCGGCGGTGCTGGAACACGGCTGTATCCCTTGACCAAATTACGGGCAAAACCTGCTGTACCCCTAGCTGGGAAATACCGTTTGATTGATATTCCTGTCAGCAATTGCATTAATTCAGAGGTGCATAAAATCTACGTTTTGACCCAGTTCAATTCCGCTTCGGGAACGTAAGGGTATCGCTGCAGTTGTCCTGTCGCCAGGTAAAAGTACGTCTTGAGCTTGCCGATCCACCAGGGAATACCACTGAGTTCCAGCAGATACTGCCGCCAATTCTGGGGCTTGCCATCCTCTAGCTCCGGGTCCTTGCCGGGACCCCTACACACGGCCCAGCCGCCCTATAACCTGTTTGAGCGCCAGATCGAAGCAGATGTCCTGCCCTACTGCCAGGCCAACGGCATTGCCACGCTAATCTACAGTCCCCTCTGCCGGGGGCTGTTGGGGGGAAGGCTGACTCCGCAAACCAAGTTTCCGCCTGGAGATCTGCGCGGCGGCATCGATCCCAAGTTTGCAGAGCCTCGCTACTCCCAGTACCTGCAAGCGGCAGAAGAGCTGAGCCGGCTGGCGCGGGAGCGCTACGGCAAAACGCTGCCCCAGTTGGCGGTGCGCTGGCTCTTGGATCAGCCAGGGGTGAGTGCAATCCTATGGGGAGCGCGCAAGCGCCAGCAGCTGGATGACCTAGCCGGAGTTTGGGGCTGGTCTCTGGAGGCGGAGGCAATGCAGGCCATCGACGAGATCCTGCAAAGGCACGTCCCCGAACCCCTTCCCCCCAGCTTTATGGCTCCTCCTACCCGCCCAGGGATCCCAGCTTCTCAGAATTGTCCGGAGAATCTGAAATAGGACCTCGCATGGCGCTGCAAGGGGTAATCCTAAGCTGGAGCGGTGTGGTGGCCGACGACGAGGGGCTGCACCTCCACGCCATCAACCAAGTGCTGCTGGAGGAGAACCTGCGTCCCTGGGATCTGGGATCCCCGGCGCAAAAAGAGCTCTATCGGCTACACCATCTGGGCCAACCGGATCGGGAGGGTCTCCTTGCCCTTTGGCAAGCCCAGGGACGGGTGCTCAGCCCCAGGCAGCAAGAAGGACTTTTGCAGCGCAAGGCCCTTTACTACCGGCAGGCGTTGCAGGAGCAAAAGGGATCCCTTCTTGTCCCCGGTTTGGCAGAGGCCCTAGAGAAGCTGGAGCGGCTGCAGCTCAAGGTGGGCCTAGTGAGCGGCCACGCCGCTGCTGAGGTGGAGGCTTTTTTGGAGCGCTTCCCCTGTCCAGCTCTGGCGCGGCTGACTCATGACTTTCGCTACCGCGTAACCGGCGAGGCAGGGGATCCCGCCCTATCACCGGGGCAGTTGCACCGTCTGCTTTTAGAGCGGATGGGGCTTTCCCCTCAGGAGTGCTTGAGTTTTGAAGCCACCTACGCCGGCATTCAAGCAGCTCGCTCGCAAGGGATCCCGGTCTTGGCCCTAGCCACCTTCTTCCCGCTGCACATGTTGCAGCGGCGGGCCAACTGGGCAGTGGATGGTTACCCCCAAGTGGAATGGGAGCGCCTCCAAACTTGGTTTGCCACTGGCCAAGACCGTCCTGCCGACCCTCCTGGCAAACCCTTAGCCAAAGGGCAGGGTTCTCCCTAGGGCAGGATCAGCATGCCGTCCCCAAAGGAGTAGAACCGATAACCCTCCCGGATGGCCTCTTGGTAGAGATCCAGCAAACGCTCTCGCCCGATCAAGGCTGCCACCAGCATCATCAGGCTGGAGCGGGGCAGATGAAAGTTGGTGATCAGCCCCTGCACCACCCGCCAGGAGTAGCCGGGGTAGATAAAGAGGTCGCTTTTTCCCTGCCAGGGTTGCAGGGTGCCGCAGAGGGCTGCCGTTTCCAGTGCCCGCACCACCGTTGTCCCCACGGCAATCACCCGCCTTCCCTGGGCCTGGGTTTCGCGAATAGTGGCCACCGTTTCCGCTGGCACCTTGAGCCACTCGCTGTGCAAGCGGTGGTCGGTTACTCGCTCCGCCTCCACCGGGCGGAAGGTGCCCAGGCCGATGTTGAGGGTGATGTAGGCAGTTTGGATCCCCTTTTGGGCCAGCCGCTCCAAGAGCTGGGGGGTAAAATGCAGCCCGGCGGTGGGGGCGGCCACCGAGCCCGGGTGTCTGGCCCAGACCGTTTGATAGTCTTCAGGTCGGACTCCCGCGCTTGTCGGATCAAGGGCGTGGGCAGCTTTCAGATAGGGAGGGAGCGGGATCCGCCCCACCCGCCCCAGGATCTGCTCAAAGGTATCCGCCCCTTCCCAGGTCAACTGCACCACCCGGCCACCCGTCTCCGCGTCCACGGCCAGCACTGTGGCCCCCAGTTCAGCCGGGGATCCCTGGCGATCCCAAAACCGGATTTGATCCCCCACCTTGACCCGTTTGCCTGGCCTAACCAAGACCCGCCAGATTTGCTCCTGCTTGGAGGTGTTGGCCGGGATGGGCTCCAGCAGCAAAACCTCCACCCGTGCCCCGGAAGCGTCCTTTCCCGGCAAAACCTTAGCCCCCCATAGCCGGGCTGGGATTACCTTGGTGTCGTTGAGAACCAGCAGATCCCCGGCCTGCAGGTAGTCGGGGAGGTCGCAGAAGCGGCGGTGCTCGTGCCTATCTGGGTACACCACCAGCATTCGCGCCTGATCCCGTGGCTCCACAGGGGCTTGCGCGATCCGCTCAGGGGGCAGGGAGTAGTCGTAGCTAGCCGTTAGGAGATCCGGGTTGAGCTCTCCAACGCTCCCTGGAAGAAGCTGGCCGGGTTCGGCTTGGCCAGCAGAAGCAGCCAGTAGGAAAGAATGGCTCATGGACAAACACAGCAGCACGCCTCCAGCATAGCCGACGGATGCCGGTTGCCAGAGGCTTTGTCCGGGAGGGATTGGGGGGAGGGTGTGCCACCTAGACCTTGGCCACCACCACCCGCTGGGGTTGATCCTGGTACTTGCCCTGGCGGTCGGCGTAGGTGGTCTGGCAGGGATCCCCTTCCAAGAAGAGGAGCTGCACCACCCCTTCATTGGCATACACGCGGCAGTCGGCGCTGGAAGCGTTGGAGAACTCCAAGGTGAGATAGCCCCGCCACCCCGCCTCGGCTGGGGTGAGGTTGGCGATCAGCCCTACCCGCGCGTAGGAGGACTTGCCAATGCAGATGACGGTGATGTTATCCGGGACTTGCAGCCGTTCTAGGGAGACGCCCAGGCCGTAGGAGTGGGCGGGGATGATGAAGTAGTCCCCCATCTCGTCGTGGTGCAGCTCCACAGGTTCCAGGTTTTTGGGGTTAAACCGCTTGGGATCCACCACCGTGCCGGGCACGTGGCGGAAGATCTTGAACTCCACCGGTGACAGGCGAATGTCGTAGCCGTAGGACGAGAGCCCGTAGCTCAAGACGGGCCGCATCTGGCCGTTCCACTCCACGCGGCGCACCAGCTCAGGACAAAACGGCTCGATCATCCCCCGTTGCGCTTGCTCGTAGATCCAGCGGTCGTTTTTTAACATGGCTGCAACAGGCTGCCCGACAGGCCAGAGAGTTTGGAGAAGAGAGCGCAGTCGCTGCTGGCAAGGCTACGAGCTGCTGACCCGCTAGGGATCCATTCTCGGCGGGGGGCCGCCCTCTGGGGAAGGAGGAACGAGGACTGGATCCCGCCGTGGACGTAGCTGGGTGATCAGATCGGCGCGCTCCAGGAGAGAATCCGGCATCTCCGGCCCGGTGATCACCATGTCCATCCAGACTGGGCGCTGATCGATCAAATCCAGCACCTGCGCCTCCGGGATCAGGCCCAGCTTGATGGCCAGGCCCAACTCGTCTAGCACCACCAAGCCATAACGGCCACTCCTGACCGCCTCCTGAGTAAATTGCCACAGCTCGTCCAGAGCCACCCGCTCCTCCGGCTCCAGGTGAGGCGTATCGATGCAGCGGTGCAGACGACAGCGGGCCCACTCCAGCGAGCTGCCCAGCAAAAGACGATTTTCCGGCCCCTGGTTGATCCCGCCCTTGAGAAATTGCACGATCAACACCCGCGTCCCCTGGCCGGCCAAGCGCAGTGCCTGAGCCATCACAGGAGTGAACATGCCCCGGCTGGGATGGGTGTAGAGCTGCAGGGATCCCTGGGGGATCAGCTGGGCAGAAAAGGCTCCGTCCCGCTGGAAAAAGCGGTCGCCGGCAGCAGGGTTGGCCTGGGCTGCAGGCTGTTTGATGCGGGCAACAGGAACGGCATCCTTGGGGGAGGGCATAGGATTGGGTGAGGCAGTGCGAACCACGGTTTTATCTCGTGAGGGGGCTAGGGGACAAGGCCCTTGGTCTGGGCGGCTTTGCCGAGGAACAAAAGCCCTATCCGTCACCGTTGCGGAGACGCGAAGGAGAGCCACAAGCAACTACCGCCTGCCAAGGCAAACGGCAACTGATGGGACGCAAGGCTTACAAGTGGTGGAAAACATTGACTACGGATTCCATGAAACACCACCTGTGCCTATTCGTCAACGAGTCAGTTCTGTTTCCCGTCGACACACAAATCGCCCCGAATACGGTGTTAGAAAGTATAATCCTTGCCCATCCTAGCTTTTTGCCAGGCGGAGGCGATGGGCGAGAAGAAAAGCTTTTGGATGAGATCTTAATAAAACTTCCGCCGAGGTGTAAAAGCTTAAGCGTCTAGCCATCTTGCTTAATCACGAAAATGTGCCCCAAAAAGATGCAAGCAAAAGATCACTTTTTCTAGATAAGATTAACTCTCAATACATGAGAAGGCCAATGACGGCGGCTTGCTCAACTCAATAGAAAAGAGACTTGAGGCGTCCCAGGAGCCTTGCTCGGCATAGACTATAGACTAATCCGCTTGATTGGAAGTCGAAGAACTTGTGTGCATTCCAAAGTAGTTCATTTGAGAAAGGTTGCGACCACAGAGCCAGAAGGTCTACTTTCTTAGGTCGATAAACGCAGATTGTTTACTGCCGTCATAAAGATGGTCTTTTGATAAGGTCTATCAGGATCGGCGGTTAATTGGAAAATAATGTAAAACTTATTGCAAGACCAATTTTTCGTACAGTTGGTTGTTTGATAGTTTTTCTGTTGAATTAAACTTCAGTATTTCTATATAGATTGCGTCGCTGTTTCCTGATCAAATGAATGGGAATTTCTATTGGGTTTTTGCCAACTTTATGAGGGTTCTGTAGGCAAGCAGGATCGCTGCAGACAAGGAACGGATCCGTAGCGGCTCCCGTCAGGGTTGCCGGAAAAAGCTGGGGTTGGATCCCATTTGAAGCCGGTCACTCCGCGCTCCAGATCCTTGGGTACCGATGTTGCCGGGATCCTATGGCGCAAGGGGGGCAAGGCTCTTTCTTCTCTGAGAAGCCTCCTTTAGTCTCAGAAAAGTAAGTAGAACCTTGGGGCTCTGCCTCAAGGGGCTGTCTAGGGGTGGCTTGACAAGGCCTCTACGAGTTCGTTTGTGGACTGCGCCTTCAGGCAGAGGGAGTGTCAAGCTGATTAAAAAGTAGCCAGAAAGCAGATGGGGATCCGACGCTCGAGCCGTACATCAAAAGAACCATATCCTGCTGCCGGAAGAGTTGTCTTGGTTTGCCGCTAGCGACTTAGGTTGGAGAAAAAACCCAAGCCATTGTGAACCCGGGGTAGGCGCCGCCGAGATCTCGTTGTATTGGGATCAGTCTCGCCGTCGGCTAGTCCGATCTCTGGCTCCAGATTGACGGCTTCTTCCCCCAGCACCAGTGTGGAAGAGCGGCCTCCATCTAGGTTCAAAGCGTGGCGACAGCCCAACTGCCGCAACAACTGCGCCATCTCCAACAGGGTGAGCCCTTGGTTTTCCTGGGCATTGCCGGCGGCCACCAGGAGCAGATCCCTGTTGTCCGGTTGCCCCTGCCGCAGACAGATGGCGCTGCGGGCAGCCTGTTGCCGGCGGAAGAGAGGCTGAAACCCCTCCAATTCGGCATCCAGGACCACCTGGCCGTCCAAGAGCAAGAGCGGCCCTGCCCCCAGAATGTGGGGGTAGGCTTCCAGCTCCAGCGGATCCACCGTCCAGTCCAGCCGGAGGCGATCTCCTGGGATCAGCTTGCCGGCTTCTAGAGCGCCCTCTAGCCCTCGTGCTGCCAGTATGTAGCCTTTGGGAGGGATCGGCACCGTCACTTTGCCGGCCACGCCTGCCGACAGGATCTGCTGCAGCCGGTCTTCTTGCACAATGAGGAGAACTTCGTCGTCCGTCTGGGTGGTGTAGGTGGATCCCCAATCAGGGGTGTACTGGGCGATCCCGGGCAGGATGTAGCCGCTGTTGATGCCGACCAAGGGGATCCGATCCCCCAAGTCGTTGCGCAGCTCTATTTGCATCCGCAGGCGGGCAAAGCGCACCGGCTCCAAGCCAGGGGGAGAATTGGCGGCGTCAAACCAGGCAATCGCCCCTCGGCCCAAGATGGGGCTGGAGATCCAGCGGCCTTCCAGGCGAATGGCCCCCAGCGGCTGGCGGGTATTGCGGTTAAAGAAGCCGCCGTTGATAGCAGCCACCGCTCCCCGTTCGCGGCTAAAAGCGGGCAGCTCCCCCAGGCCCACTAGACTGGCAGGGTCGGCCCAAATGGGGCGCAACTGGCCGGCGGCTAGGGAAACTGCCACGACGGAAACCAGGATCCGTCGATCCTCCAGCCAAACCATCCTTTGGTACAAAGGGATCCCCTCTACTACCCGCACAGGCTGCCCGTTGAGGAGCGTCTGGGCAGGGACAGGTAGGTTGCTGAGCAAGAGGAGAGCTGCCCCCGCCCAGGCCACAGCTTTGGACCAAGAGACCCACCTTGCCGGCACCACCCAAGGCGCCAAGTTGGGAAACTGCATCTGGCAGGAAGAGGGCAAGTTTTTGGCTTTGAGCAAGCTTGGCAGCTCCTATCCGCCGGCGGCAAAAGTGGCCATCAAAATCAAAGACAGCAGAATGCCCGGAAAAAGCAGCAGCACCAAGGTCAAAAACTCAGAAAGGGTCATGGGCTGAAGACGAGAAGAAGAGGCAGAGGCTACAGCTCCTAACCTAGCGATTCCGGCATCCCTTCCCATCCTCCCTTTGGGATCCCTTAACAGTTCTGAGGCTTTTCCCACCCCCTTCTGCCAGCGATATCCTGGCAAAGGGGAAGTCATCTTCGAGAGCTCTGATGGGCATCCAAGGCAGACGCATAGCCGTCGAACCCGACCACCTCCGACCCTGGTTAAAAGAGGCAGTCCTGGCGGGGGGTGGCGAACTGGTGCCGCTGGCGGAAGCGGAGGCTCTGGTGTGGGCCGATGCCTTTGACGTGCCCAAGCTCAAGCAGTGTCTTGCCGAAGGAAAGGGGATCCGCTGGGTGCAGTTGCCCTGGGCGGGCGTGGAGCCTTTTGCCCAGGCAGGGATCCTGGATCCCGCCTATGTGTGGACCTGCGGCAAGGGGGTCTATGCCCAAGCGGTGGCCGAGCATGCCCTGGCCCTCACCTTGGCCGGCCTGCGGGATCTCAAGCACCGCGCTCTGGCCCAGACTTGGCAGCCGGGATCCGGCACCAGCCTCTGGGGCAGCCGCGTGGTCATCTTCGGGGCGGGGGGCATTGCCCAGGCCCTGATCCGCTTGTTGCAGCCCTTCCAGTGTTCCGTTGAGGTGGTGCGGCGCAGGGCGGATCCCTTGCCGGGAGCCAGCCGGGTGGTGACGTTGGCGGAGCGGCAGGCAGTGCTGGCAGGAGCGGATGTGGTGATCCTGGCCTTGGCCCTCACCCCCGAGACAGAGGGGATCATCGCCTGGCCAGAGCTGGAGCAGATGGGATCCGGCTGTTGGTTGGTCAATGTGGCGCGCGGCAAACATATCGTCACCCCTGACCTGGTGGCCGCCTTGCAGGAGGGGATCATCCGGGGTGCCGCCCTGGATGTTACGGATCCAGAACCGCTGCCCGATGGACATCCCCTCTGGCGCTTGCCCAATTGCCTAATTACCCCCCACACGGCCATCACCGACGCCATGATTGTCCCTGCCCTCTCCGAGCGGGTGCGGGAAAATGTGAGCCGCTTTCGGCTGGGAGAACCCTTGCTGGGGGTGGTGGATCCGGTTCTAGGTTACTGAGCCCTCACCCTCTCCCGAGGGAAGCAGGGATCTAGGACTCGATGGGAATAGGATCCTGGGGAGGAGCCATCTCCTGGACGCGGGCGGCGATGGCCTCGGCCATCTCCTGGGTGCCCACAGGCTCCCCTTGCGCCAGGTCATAGGTGACGTATTTGCCTTCGGCAATGACCGACTGCACTGCCGCTTCTACCCTCGCGGCGGCTTCCCGCTCGCCCAGGTAGCGCAACATCATGGCCCCGGAGAGGATGAGGGCAGAGGGGTTGACCTTATTTTGGCCGGCATACTTGGGCGCTGAGCCGTGGATAGCCTCAAAAACCGCAATGCCATCGCCGATGTTGGCCCCTGGCGCCACCCCCAGCCCGCCGATCATCCCGGCGCACAGGTCGGAGATAATATCCCCATAAAGATTGGTGAGCACCAGCACATCGTAGAGCTGGGGCTTTTGCATCAGTTGCAGGCACATGTTGTCGACAATGAGATCTTCAAACTCGATGTCGGGGTACTCCTGGGCCACCTCCCGTGCCACCTGCAAAAACAGGCCGTCGGTAAACTTCATGATGTTGGCTTTGTGAACGGCCGTTACCTTTTTGCGGCCATTCTGGCGGGCGTATTCGAAGGCAAACTTGACAATGCGACGGCTGCCAAACTCCGAAATGGGTTTGATGCCAATGGCAGATCCCTCGCGGATGAACTTGCCAGAAAGACGCATCATCTCTTCGCGAGCGTGGGCTGCTTCGGGGGTGCCTCGCTCGAACTCGATCCCGGCGTAGAGATCCTCGGTGTTTTCCCGCACCACCACCAGGTCAATGTCTTGAAAGGGGCTTTTGATGCCGGGGAGGGACTTGGCCGGGCGCAGGTTGGCGTAGAGATCCAGCTCTTTGCGGATGGCTACATTGACTGAGCGAAAGCCCGTGCCTACAGGGGTGCCGATGGGCCCTTTGATGGCCACTCTGGTTTCCCGGATGGACTCCAACACCTGCGGTGGCAAAGGCGTGCCGTATTTCTCAATCACCTCTACCCCTGCTTCTACTCGGATCCACTCCAAGTCCACCCCGGTGGCCTCCAGGACTGTGGTCATTGCCCTGGTTACTTCCGGGCCAATGCCATCGCCGGGGATCAACGTTACACGATAGGCCACAAATCCTTCTCCTCCCAGGATTGACGCTGGCAGCTTGACGGGATCCCGCCTAGCGCCGGCCTTTGAGCCCGTGGGGGATCCCTGAGCTTAAACGAAGCTTAAACGACTATAAAACAGGTTGGGGCCATCCAACGCCAAGCTGCGGCAAAACTGCCGCCCCTAGAGGATCCGCAGCGGATCCACATCGAGGCTGACGCGAATCCCCTGGGGAATATGTCCAAGGGCGCGGCGCAGGTGGGTATCGATCTGGGCGCGATCCCAGGGCTGATCGGGAAGCTGTTTGAGGAGGATCTGCCAGCGGTAGCGGCCGGCAACCCGCTCCACTCGGGCCGGTCCTGGCCCCAACACCTCCGCCGGGATCCCTTGCAGGCCCTCAGCTAGGCGGCTGCAGTAGCGCTCTAACGCCTCCAGGCGGCTGCTGCTCAGGCGAATTAAAATCAACGCCCGGTAGGGAGGGTAGCCCCCCTCTTGGCGTTGGCGCAGCTCGGCCTGGACAAAGCCCTCGTAGTTGTGGGCCAGCACCGCTTGCAAGATGGGGTGCTCTGGCAAATAGGTCTGGATAATGGCCTGGCCTGGCAAGGATCCGCGGCCTGCCCGGCCCGCCACCTGGGTCAGCAGTTGAAAGGTGCGCTCGCCAGCGCGGTAGTCAGGCTGGTGCAGCAGCCCGTCGGCGGCTACCACCCCCACCAGCGTCACCTGGGGGATGTCCAGCCCTTTGGTGAGCATCTGGGTGCCCACCAGCACCTGGGCCTTGCCGCTGCGAAACTGCTCCAGCAAATCCCGGTGGGATCCCTTACGGCGGGTGGCGTCGCTGTCGTAGCGCAAAATCGCCACCTGCGGCCAGTGCTGCTGCAGCACCTCCACCACCTTCTGGGTGCCGGTGCCGAAGTGCTTGAGGTAGGGCGAGCCGCAGGCAGGACAGTGCTGGGGGTGGGGTTGGCGGGCGCCGCAGTAGTGGCAGCGCAGCTCCTGCCCGCCCTCCAGGTGAAAGGTAAGGGAGACGTCGCAGTGGGCGCAGGTGAGGACAAAGCCGCAACTGCGGCACAAGACAAAGGTACTGTGCCCCCGCCGGGGGACAAAGAGGATGGCCTGTTCCCCCCTCTTCAAAGTCTCGTGCAAAGCTTGATGCAGGCGGCGGCTGAGAATGCTGCGGTTGCCCGCCTGCAGCTCCTGGCGCATGTCCACCAGCTCCAGCCGGGGCAGGGTGGCCGGGATCCCCGCCTGGGGGATGCGCTGCGGCAAAGGGAGACGAACCCAGCGCTGCGGATCCTGCAGGTGGACCGCATAGGTTTCCACTGCCGGTGTGGCGCTGCCCAGAACTAGGGGACAGTTGGCTAGCTCAGCCCGCCACTCCGCCACCTGACGGGCGTGGTAGCAGGGCTGGGGCTGATCCTGCTTGAAGCTGTCGTCGTGCTCCTCGTCCAGAACGATGAGGCCCAGGTTGGCCAAGGGGGCAAACACCGCCGAGCGGGTGCCGATCACCACCTGGGGGACAGCAACCAACATCTGCCGCCAGAGGTCGTAGCGCTCGCCGGCTGAGAGGCCGCTGTGGTAGGTCCACACGCGGGATCCCAGCCGCGCCCGAAAGCGATCCGTCAGTTGCGGGGTAAGGCCGATCTCCGGCACCAGCACCAAGGCTGACCGCCCCTGCTGCAGCACCTGGGCAATGACTTGCAGGTACACCTCTGTCTTGCCGGAGCCGGTGACCCCATGCAGCAGAAAGCGTTGGTTTCGCCCCAGGGCTTGCTGGATGGCCGCCACTGCCTCGGCCTGGGCTGGCGTCAGAGGCTTGGGCAAATCTTTCTCCACAGGCCGCTCGGCCTCTCCCAGCCGCAGCAAGGGTCGCTCGTAGAGGTGCACCCGGCCTTTGCGGGCTAGGCTCTGCAGCACTGACCGGCTCACCCCCGCCAGGCGCTCCCACTCGACCAGCAGCAGCTCCCCCCCCTTTTGCTTGAGGATCTGCAGCGCTTTCTGCTGGGGCAAGCTCAGCCCCTCCAGCGAGTCCTCCACCAAGGTGGCCGCCTGTTGGGTTTTCACCCTGCCCCCCTGCTGCTCCTGCCAGAAGCTTTCCACCCAACCCCGCCGCTGCAGCTCCCGCAGAGCGACCTCGGCGCCAGGCACCTGCTGCTGGAGGTAACGCCAAGACAGCTCCCCTCCCTTCTCCCGCAGCAGCCGCAGCAAAGCCTGGGCAGCCGGCGAACATTCCCCTGGCGGGGATCCAACCAGGCGGATCCGCCGCTGGGAGCGGCTCAGCAAGCCCGGCGGCAAAACGGTGCGCACCACCTGGGCTAGGGGGGTGAGGTAGTAGTTGGCTACCCGCTGCAGCAGAGGCCAGAAATCCTTGGGCAGGATCCCTTTGGCCACCACCGCTTCAATCTCTCGCACCGACTGGGGATCTACTCCTGTCGGCAACTCCGAGCGCCAGCCCAGAGCCACCGCCCCCGCCACCTGTTGGCCAAAGGGAACGCTGAGGAGATCGCCCGCTTCTGGCTCCCATCCCTCTGGCACGCGGTAGGTGAAGCAGCCCCCCAAGTGGGGATGATCCACCCACACCTCCAGCCAGCGGGGAGGAGCAGGCTGCGCCACCGGATCCCTCACGGTCGGGGCAAGAACCGCGGCAGATCCACTGCCCGCTTATCAGGGCGAGCCAGCAAAGGCCGGGACTGTTCGCGTAAGCGGGACGGAGTCCATAGGGCAGACTTGGGCTTGGCGGCCTGGAGCGAAGCGAGAGACTCAGACCGTGTTGGCGTGTCGGCAGCATTGGGAGCCGCTGCACCAGCGCGAGGCGGGATGTCTATTCCCTTGCGCTCCAAAGCCGTCTTCAGGCTGAGCAGGTGCATCTGCTGCTGCTCGTACTTCTCTCTCAGGGAGCGGTTTTCTTCGGCGAGGGCGGCGCGTTCCGCCTGCAGGGCCCTCACCTGCCCCTCCAAGGCCTCTGTTTGCTCCTGCAGATGGGTGACGGCGATCTGGGCAGAGCGCAATTGCGATTGCCAGGTGGGTTGGTCGGCAAGCTGGGCCAGAGCTGCTTGGAGCCGCTGCTCCAGATCGCCGAGGCGCTGCTGGGCCTGGGCGTACCGTTCCTCCAGACGGCGGTGCTCCTGCTGCCAATGGGCAATTTCCGCCTGCGCTTGGGCGAGGGCAGCTTGCAGCGCTTCGACCTGGGCTTGCCACTGCTGTTGCTGCTCCCGGGAGTCCTGACGCCATTGCTCTTGCTGAGCTTGCAAAGCGGCCAGTTGCGCCTGGGCATCGGCCAGCGCCGCTTCCAATTCCTGCCGTTGTTCCTGCCAGCGCTGCTCCGCTTCCGCCTCTGTCTCGGCATAGCCCGCCAGACGCGCCTCGAGATGTTCCCGCTGTTCTTGCCAGGCTGCCCGTTGGTCGTTGTACAGAGCCCGCAGGCTGTTCAGCTCCGCCTGAGTTTCTGCAATTTGGGTGCGGGCCAACGAAAGCTCTGCCTTGAAACGCTGCAACATCTCCACCCGTTTTTCCGCCAGGTCTTGAGCTTCCACCAGAGAAGCCTGTAGCTCCTGCTGACGGTGTTCCCACTGACGGCGCTCCTGAGCATGGGCCAGCCGTAGCTGCTCGATCTGCTCCTGTAGGGCTTCGATATCTTGGCGCTGCCGCTCGTTGAGGCGTTGCCGCGCCGCCAGCTGAGCTTCCTGCTCCGAGAGCTGAACTTTTTGCTCTGCCAAAGTCTGTTGCAACTGGCGCAGGGCATGTTCCCGCTCCTGCAGCGCCTTTTCTTGCTCGGCCACCTTCTGGCGCAGGGCTCGGCATTCGGCTTCCCAAGCAGCGTCTGCAGGCGTTTGGGCTTTCAATTGCAAGAGCTCTATCTGCTGTTGCTGCTTGCGAGACTGCAGTTCCCTCTCGGCCAGTTGACTGTGCAGCGCCTCTACTTCAGCTTGTAGCTTTTCCTGAAGGGCACGCCGCTCCTGCAGCTCCGCTTCGGCTTCGAGTAGCCGAGCCTCCAACTGCTGCCGCTGCCTCAGGGCCGAATGCCGCTCTGGATTGGGATCCGATTCCGTTCGCGTAAGCGGGACGGAGTCCTTGGCCGACTGGCCGGCTTGAGCTTCGGGAAAGGTGGGATCCGAGTCGCCTGAGGAGGGAGCACGCATAGGTTAAAGCGAAGATGAAGAAGGGGAGGTACAGGATAAAGTTCCCTGCAGTATAGAGAAGTTTTCCGGTGGGTTCAAGCCAGGGGAGGGATCTTGTAAGGTTTCTTTCCGATTCCGAGGCCTGTTGGCCGCCCTTCTTGTCTTGGGGGCTCCTCATCAGGGAGTTGAGCTGGCAGCGGAACCTGATACATTTACGCTGAACACTGCTGAGCATTACTGCTCAGCGGTGAAGCGATAGCATTCTGTCCGTTTCCGTTGTCACTACGCGATGCTGACGCGACCGCGCTACTCGGACGGAGTCCAAACAGAAAGGCGGTATCCCGCAAAGCCCTGAGCATAACACCCAGAGCGCCTTGCCAATCTCGTGGTAGCCTATGGTTGCACTTTGGGCATCTAAACACCTTTGCGCCACCCAACTTGGTGTGGATGTGCCCGCACTTGGTACAGGTTTTGCTGGTGTACGCTTCCGATACTTCCACGACAACCACGTTTTTCTTCTTGGCTTGAAACTTCAGGAACTGCTTGAACCGATAGTGCGCCCAGGTGAGCATCGCCCTTGCTGTCTTGCTACCAAACTTCCTCCCTGCCTTGGCAACCATCTTGGCTGACTCGAAAGTGGGGAGGAATATCAATCGGTAGTTATCCGTTAGGAACGCCGCTACCTTGCGATGGCACTCGTCCACCAAGTTCCTGATTCTCTCCCGCAGACGAAACGCCGCTTGCCGCATTCGCCTACGCTTGGGTCTCGGTGCTTTACTCAGCCTAGATTGCAGATCGTCTAGGTGGTAGCACAGCCGAACGATCCTGCCAAAGTCTCCCTTGGCGATATCTACAAAGCCCGCCCCATCAAACCCTGTAAGGAAGCTTCTTACTCCAGGGTCAAGCGCAACAACCCCCTTTGCTAACGAACACTGCTCGTTCACGGGCTCAGGAAAGATGGCATACCATCTGTCTTTCACCCGCATTAGCTCAGTTCCACGTGCCCATTCTCTGGGCATCTCCTCGGATGCACGGAACGCCAAACCTCGGGTGAGTTTCGGATACCACGTCCCATTGCGAAAGTTGCCGGCGTTGAATTGCAGCGTATGCGACCTGTCCCGCACACTGCGAAACCTCGCGTCTTTGCTTCGGCGAAACGCCAACCACGCCTCGACGACCGCGTTCTGCTTGATGTGGCAGGGGGCGTCCTTCACCCACCCGGGCAGGTCGGAGCGCAGGATGATGTCCCGCAGCTTTCTGGCCGTTTTTGGGGCACCATGCTGACGCTGATAGGCAATCGCTTGGTTGTAGCAGTACCGGCACGCCGCTTGCCACCGATTCCAGACTTTAGCCAGCGCTGGCTCCGGATAAATCCGTATCTTTCTCGATTGCAGCCCGGTATTTTCTGAGTCCGTAGAGCCGACTGCTGAAGCAGTGCAGGATGGTGAGGATATCCTCAACCAGTTCCTGTTGGGGAGAAAGGTGATCGTCATCGAGAACCAAGATTTCGCACCCGTATTGACGGCAGTACCACTCAACGAACTCAAATCCAAACCGGCAGAGTCGATCCCTGTGAGCGACCACAATTGTTCCGACATCTCCCGCACGAACTCGTTCCAATAAGGCAAGGAACTTTGGTCTTTTGAAGTTGAGACCGCCGCCAACCTCTCCGACCACTTCGGCTCCAGGATAGAGGTCAACCAGTCTTGCAATCTGTCTCTCCAAGTCTGGTTTCTGCCCTCGACTGCTGACTCGGGCGTACAAAACGACTCGTTTGGCTTTCTTTGGCGTTCTGATGTAGCTGTCGAGGTCATACCTTCTTGCCCTACCAGATGGAGTACGTATTGCTTTGATCCAGCCTTTCTGTTCCCATCGCCTCAAGGTGTGGAGACACACCCCAAAATAATCCGCCGCTTCTCTCGGTTTTACATACCTAGCCATACCAAGCAGCCATACTGAACATATTGTACATTATTTTCAGTATAGTCCAGCATATCATTGACTAGAGTCATGCTCTATCAGTTCTGGATCGGCTCTGGGATCCCTTCTGCAACCAGGACGGCAGCGGTCTCGGGTTTTGGTGAAGTAAACCTAGCTTCCGTTCCGGGGTGCCCTGGGCTCGCCTCCAGCTTCGCCCTTGGGCTGGGCAGCGGATCCCGCTTTGCGGGCGCTTTTGCAGCAAACGGTGGCCGGCCCGATGGCCATAGCCAATCCCATGCTGTTTCCTCCGCCCAGGGATCCCTTGCCTTAGAATCAGGCTGGAAGGCCTCCCCAGCAAGGTCTGGTTTCCCCTTGGTTTGGACAGGCTGAGGGGAGTTGCTGTCAACCTCGCTCCTTTCCCCATGCAAGCCTGTACCCTGATTGCCCGCGCCAAGATCAATCTCTACCTAGAAATCCTCGGCTCCCGCCCCGATGGCTATTCCGAGGTGGCCATGATCCTACAGAGCATCACTTTGGCGGATCGCGTGCATCTCCAGCGCCGTCCCCACGGGATCCTCTTGATTTGCGATCACCCGGAAGTGCCGGCAGATGCCCGCAACCTGGCCTACCGCGCGGCTGAGCTGCTGCAAAGGGAATGTCGGGCTGAGCTGGGAGTGGAGATCCAGCTGGAAAAACAGATCCCAGTAGCAGCGGGCTTGGCGGGCGGCTCAGCGGATGCGGCGGCAGTTTTGGTGGGTCTGAACCAGCTTTGGGGCCTGGGCCTGACGGTAGGAGAACTGCAGAGCTTGGCGGCCCGTTTGGGATCCGATATTCCCTTTTGTGTGCAGGGGGGGACGCAGTTGGCTACGGGACGGGGAGAAGTTTTACAGCCGCTGGCCGACTGGGAAGGGATCCCGCTGCTGTTGGCCAAGCCCCGGCATCTAGGGGTTTCCACCGCCTGGGCCTATCAGGCCTTTCGGGCTCGCCACGCCGCTGCCTCGCCTTCTGGCGCGCCCTCCCGGCCCACCTTGCCTCAGGTGCTGGCTGCTCTGGAGCGTCGGGATCTGCTGGGCTTGGCCCGCAGTTTGCGCAACGATCTGGAGCAACCAGTTTTGGCCGAGCACGCTATCGTGGGAAAATTGCGCCAGGCCTTGCTCGAGGCAGGAGCGCTGGGATCCCTGATGTCGGGCTCAGGGCCGACGGTGTTTGGGATCATGGCCAGCCTGGAGAGGGCCGCCCAAGCCCGTGACAGTCTGTGCCACCACTTTCCAGAGGTGGATTTCTGGGTAACCCAGTTTGCTCCCACCGGTATTCTGCTGGAGCCGGATCCCCAGGCCCTCCGTCTCCCCTAGGGCCGGTCAGCTCAACTGGGCTAGCCCGGCCTTGGGAAAGGTGCTTTGCCCGCCCCGACCTCTGACTTGACAAGCTTTGGTAACAAGTAGGACATTGAAGCTCTACGGAAAGCAGCTCAAAACTGGCTTGGCCGCAGGCCGGAGAGGAAGATGAGCGAGAGGACGTTGTTCGACAAAGTCTGGGACGCCCATACGGTGCGGGTTTTGCCCTCGGGGCAGACGCAGTTGTTCATCGGCCTGCACCTCATCCACGAGGTCACCAGCCCCCAGGCTTTTGCCATGCTGCGGGAGCGCCATCTGCCGGTTCTCTTTCCGGAGCGGACGGTGGCTACGGTAGATCACATTATCCCCACCGACAACCGGGCGCGACCTTTTGCGGATCCCTTGGCAGAGGAGATGATCCAGGAGCTGGAGCGCAACTGTCGCCAATATGGCATCCGCTTCTACAACAGCGGCTCCGGCCAGCAGGGGATCGTGCATGTGATTGCGCCGGAGCAGGGGCTGACGCAGCCGGGGATGACCATTGCCTGCGGCGATAGCCACACGTCTACCCATGGGGCCTTTGGGGCCATTGCCTTCGGCATCGGCACCAGCCAGGTGCGGGACGTGCTGGCCACCCAAACTCTGGCCTTGTCCAAGCTCAAAGTGCGCCGCATCGAGGTGCACGGCAGGTTGGGGCCGGGGGTTTACGCCAAGGATGTGATCCTCCACATCATCCGCAAGCTGGGGGTCAAAGGCGGGGTGGGCTACGCCTACGAATACGGCGGCAGCACCATCGAGGCCATGAGCATGGAGGAGCGCATGACCCTCTGCAACATGTCCATCGAGGGGGGAGCCCGCTGCGGCTACGTCAATCCCGACGCGGTAACCTTTGAGTATCTAAAGGGACGGGAGTTTGCTCCTCAGGGATCCGACTGGGAGGAGGCAGTGGCCTGGTGGCAAAGCCTGGCCAGCGGCCCCGACGCCGTCTACGACGACGTGGTGGTGTTTCAGGCCGCAGAGATCGCCCCCACCGTAACCTGGGGAATCACCCCTGGTCAGAGCATTGGGGTGGACGAGCGGATCCCGGCACCGGAAGAGCTGCCGGAAAGCGAGCGGGAGCTGGCCAAGGAAGCCTATGCCTACATGGGCTTGCGGCCGGGGGATCCCATCGTGGGCACGCCAGTGGATGTCTGCTTCATTGGCAGTTGCACCAACGGCCGCTTGAGCGATTTGCGGGAGGCGGCCAAGATTGCCAAAGGACGGCGAGTAGCGCCTGGAGTGAAGGCGTTTGTCGTGCCCGGCTCGGAGCGGGTCAAGCAGGAGGCGGAACGCGAGGGCCTGCGCGAGATCTTTGAGGCGGCAGGGTTTGAGTGGCGGGATCCCGGCTGCTCCATGTGTTTGGCCATGAACCCAGACCGCCTCGTAGGCCGGCAGATTAGCGCCTCTTCTTCCAACCGCAACTTTAAGGGTCGCCAGGGATCCCCCAGTGGGCGCACCCTGCTCATGAGCCCGGCCATGGTGGCGGCGGCGGCCGTGAGCGGCAAAGTGGTGGACGTGCGGGAACTGCTCTAGCCAGCGGGGCCGTTCAACCTCCCCCGGCAGCCTGAGCGGCTGCCGGCTGCGAAGAAGGGGGCTAAGACTGGAGAAGCGGGTAGAAGTGCCCCACCGGCCCTTGTCCTGCGCCGATGGCCAGAGG
Organism: Thermostichus sp. OS-CIW-20; assembly: GCF_054061455.1. Classification (NCBI taxonomy): domain Bacteria; kingdom Bacillati; phylum Cyanobacteriota; class Cyanophyceae; order Thermostichales; family Thermostichaceae; genus Thermostichus; species Thermostichus sp. OS-CIW-20. Next base: position 68,356 of record NZ_JBSSEF010000001.1, on the reverse strand, counting down.
ATGCCGCAGGGCTTCGGTAACATAGGCCTTGGCTGCTAGCGTCGCCGCCAAGGGATCCTTGCCCCAAGCCAGTTGCGCCGCAATGGCTGCCGAGAGGGTACAGCCGGTGCCGTGGGTGTGGCGGGTGGGGATGCGCTCGCTTTTGAGGATCTCCAGCCGCTCGCCGTCAAACCACACATCCACCCCCTGCAGTTCCCCTGGCATACCTCCCCCCTTGACCAAAACCGCCTTACAGCCCAGGGCGTAGATGCGGCGGCCCGCCTCCTCCATATCCGCCAATGACTGCAGCTCCATCCCTGCCAAAATCTGGGCCTCGTAGCGGTTGGGGGTAACGACCTGGGCCAGCGGGATCAGCCGCTCGCGGATGGCCTGGATGGCGTCTTCTGCCAGCAGCTTGGCCCCGGTGCGGGAGACCATCACCGGATCCACCACCAGCGGCTGCAGGGCCCACCGCTCCACTTGGCGGGCCACCTCCCGCACGATCTCGACATTGAGCAACATGCCGGTTTTGATCCCTTGCACCCCGATATCCTGCACCACCGCCTCAATCTGGGCGGCCACCGCCTCCGGCGGCAGCGCATCCACGCGGTTGACCCCGAGGGTGTTTTGGGCAGTTACGCAGGTGAGGGCGGAAGTGCCATGGACGCGCTGGAAGGCAAAGGTGCGCAGATCCGCTTGAATGCCCGCTCCGCCGCCGCTATCGGATCCGGCAATGGTGAGGGCAACAGGGGGATGCTGCTCGGCCAACATTGGAGCCGACATTGGTTCAGATGTGGGGACAGACATTGGCCAAAGGACAAAAACTGCCGAGGGTACCGCTAGCCATTTCTGTCCTTCAGCGTAGCAACGAAATGATTCCCGCTAGCCTCTGAGGTCTTGGGAAAACTCTTTCAGACCCGATAGGCAACGCAGTTGCGAACGCGCCGGCGGCGCGGGCGCTATCCCCAACTCCCCTCTTCCTAAGGAGAGGGGTGGGCTGTCTTCAATCGGAATGGCCATCGTCGGTAGTAGCTACTACCTCCACCCAAGCCCTATCCCCCTCCACCGCCGTCAGGCTCCAGCGCAGAAGCTGAGCTGGCTGTCCTAGCTCCTGGGCCACCTGCTCGGTAAGGGATCCCTCCAGTCGAGCAGCAGAAACCGGCAGGCTTAGGGGCAGGGAAAGGCGGAGAAAGTGCAGCTTCACAGGCCGTTAGAACTCCTTTGAGTAACCCGCACAGAATTGCCCTCAACGGGGGTGGATATCCAAGCAGGGCTAGGAGCCAAACTGGAGACGATAGACCTCCTCCTCTTGGTCCGTCTCCACCTCTAGATCGGAAGTAGGATAGGCTACACACAGCAGCACAAAGCCCTGAGCCTTGAGTTCCGGCCCGATCCCCATGGCGTCAGGCTGGGCCACGGATCCCGACTTCAGTCGCCCTGCACAGGTGGTACAGACACCTGCTTGGCAGGAAGAGGGCAGCTCTAGGCCGTGTTCGAGAGCCGCCTGTAAAACTGTCTGATCTGCCGCCGCGGTAAACCGGTAGGTTTGGCCCCGGTGATGAACGGTTACCTGGTAAACCATAGCCGTCATCAGGAACGAACCCGCGAAGGAGTGCGGACCACCGTCAGCGACTGCGGCTGGCGCATTTTCTTTATCTGAACCTCGATCTTCTCAGCCCCCTCCGCCTTCAGGTCGGCGATGTAGCGACCTTTATGCGCCTCTGCTTCTTTCTCGCTGGCGAAGGGGCCGTAGTAATAGGTGCAGTCGTCGGTGGTGATCTCAACCCAGACTGCTAGGCCCCGCAGCCTATCCAACAGCCAGACCAAAGGGTTGCCCACGGGATCCATCCCCCCTATTAAGCGCAAAGGATGACTCAGGATCTTTTGCAATCACCTAGATTCTACTGCCTTCGTTGAGGATTTGTTGAGAAATGTTTCGACCTCGGTGGGGGGAGCGCTGCCGGTGGATCTCGTAGAGGGCGATGCCCGCCGCCACCGAAGCATTCAAACTTTCCGTGCGGCCCGCCAAGGGGATCGACAGCAGTTGGTCGCAGTGGCGCTGGGTGAGCAAGCTGATGCCTTCCCCTTCGGATCCCACCACCAAGGCAATAGGTCGGCGAAAGTCGGCGCTGTAGATAGGGGCAGCCCCCTGGCTGGTGGTGCCATAGACCCAAAACCCCTGCCCTTTAAGATATTCCAGGGCGCGATTTAAGTTCACCACCCGCGCCACCGGCAAAGTAGAGAGGGCCCCCGCTGCCACCTTCATCACCGTCGCAGTGACGCCTGCCGCCCGCCGCTGTGGGATCACCATCCCCTGCATGCCAAACGCCTCCACGCTGCGGGCAATAGCCCCCAGGTTGTGGGGATCCTGGATCCCGTCCAGCACCACCAGCACCGGATGGGGGCCGGACTGGCGGCTCTGTTCCACCAGCTCTTCCAGATCCACATAGCGGTAAGGGGTGGCCTGGGCGGCGATCCCCTGGTGGTTGGCTCCAGCGGTGAGAAGGTTTAGCCGCTGGAGAGACACCTCATCGATGACGGTACCCCGTGCTTTGGCTTCTTCCAACAAAGACCAAAATTGGGGGCTGTAGCGCAACCGCGGCAGCACCCACACTCGGTTAAGGGTGGCCTGGCTTCTCAGCGCAGCCAACACGGTTTGGCGACCGTAGATGATCTCTTGTTCAGGTTCGGCTTCGGGATCCCGGTTAACCTGCAGCTCCCCGTCTTCTGGACTGGCAACGGGAGGGCTGGGATTTGGCTGGGGGCGCTCCTGCTCAGCCTTGCGACGAAGCGGCTTTACGGGCGGCTCTTGCGCCGCCGGCTGGAGATGGAGCGGGGAGCCCCCCTCGCGCCGTTTGGTCTGCTTGGGCTTGTTGAAGGGTTGCCCCGCCCCTTGCCGCTGCAGCTTGCTCCGGCGAGACAGCCGTAAGGGAGGTTTGCATTGGGAAGGCTTGGGCATGGGCAGAGAACGGTGCAGAGTAAAAGCCGATCTTAACCTTCCCCCTCGCCTATCGTCTTGGCCAAAACATCGGTGAGAGCGAGAATGTGGCGTAGCCGCTCGGGATCGGTGAGGTAAAGGTAGCCCAAGATGGTTTCCAGGCCACTGGCATTCTGGTAGTCGGCCAAGGGCAAGTGGCGGGGTGGACGACCGCAGCCGTTGCGGCCCCAGCGGACGATCTCCCGCTCTTCAGGGCTGAGATAGGGCAAAAGCGCCAACAACAATCTGGCCTGAGCAGATCCGCGTACCCGCCTTACCACCTGCCGATGGTAAAGCTCTGGCCGAGTGGGAGGAAACAACTGCTGCCGTCGCACGTGCAGTTCGTAAATGGCATCTCCCAGGTAGGCCAGGGCTGCAGGCGACAGGCGACCGATCTCAGCCAAAGAGAAGCTTGCAGAAGTGGGATCGGACAGGAGATCGCTCACGACAGCTTACAAAAACTATTTGGCTATTTGGAAAAATGCCTAGAACCGCTGCCGTCGGTTCATAGCAAATTCGAGACTCCACTGGCTGGCTCAGTCTATGCTAGGGCAAGCTTCCTGCCTTCTGCCAGTCTCACTGCTGCCCTGAACTTTTCCCTCGCCTGCTCAGGTTATTGGATCACAAAGACGCTGCAAGCCTTGAAAAGCCAGCTGAAACCCCGTCAAGAAGCTGGAGAGCAAAATCCAGGGAAGCTGTGGGCAAGCGGGCCGGCATCAACGCGAAAAGCTGGAAAGCAGAGCCCATCTGGCCAAGCCGCCGCTCAGCAGAGGATGGAGAGACTCGCAAGGCCGTCCAAGACAAGGGGATGGATGGAGAGGGGAAGCCGCTTAACCAAAATTGGGAAACAACAGATCTCCATTGAGCAGAAGCAGGTAGGCGACGATTGCCCCGCCCATGCCCCCTACCAAAAAGCCGGCGGCCAGTTCGCTCCAAGATTGGGATCCCTGCACCGGCCCGTCGTTACGCTGCGGGGAGACGGTGCCGTAGAGAGAGAGAGCTGCCGTCATGATTAAGATCAGGCCACAGGCTCCCAGGAAACCGCTCAGCAGGCCGATGGGCTCGCTGCGCAGCGGCCCCAGCTTGGCAAAAGGCCCCACCAACCAATAGCCGTGGGCCATGCCAATTTCCAAACCCCGCCAAATGGAGCTCAATCCCGGCCGGTTGATGGGCAACCAGTCTATCAACAGACGGACAACAGGCGCGTGGTTGATCGGCGTCCAGAAATCGCCAATCTGCGGATCCCCTTCCGGGACGGCGATATATCCCCTATTAGGAGAAACGGTATCGGCAGTGGGTTCAACCATGTCGGCAACTCTGGTTCCAGTGCAAAAAGGGTTAGAAAAACCTCAAATTCCAAAAAGTCTGGCTTAAAAGACCAGGGATCCCTGTGGGTGTTGCTGGCGCGGCTGGGGATCCCTGGCTTGCGAGTTCAGAACGTCAAAATGTCGGGGAAGAAGCGGTTGATCTCGATGAACAGCGCAAAAACGAAGCTGGAAAACAAGATAAAGGCCACTGGAGCCGTGGTGAGAAACTTGGTGAAATCAGACATACATACCTCTCAAGTTGGATGGGTGAAGCTAAGCCAAAAGCCGAGGAGAAGCCCCTTCTTCAGCGAGGAGAGATGGGCACGGCCTCTTCCGGCTCCTGAATTTCGCCGCTGGCAATTTCCTTGAAAGCAGCGGCAGGCCAGGCCAAAGCCGTGAGGAAACAGCGCAGCGCCAAGGGGACGTCGATGATGCTTTCTTTCATCTCCGGCTCGTCGCTATTCCGGACAGCAATCAGATAGGAGCGCCCAGCCCAGCCCAGCCAGCCGGCGATGTAGAGGAAAAGCAGGCCAGGGATGAGAAACTCGCCTGCATGGCTCCAGCGGCCATCGGTAACCAGGTGGGGCAAGCCTTCTTCGCCACAGAGCAGCTTGCTGTAGCGCTCAAAGCGCTTCTCGGTTTGGGCCAACTTTTGCTGGTAGAGAGGAGCCAGGTTAGGGCTGGCATTGAGGATCTTCTCTTCGAGGCTGCTCAGCCGTTCGTTCATCAGGGCCTGAAAAGCGGGAACTTCGCTGCAAGGCTTCAGACCGATCAAGGGCTCTGCCTGCACAGCCTGGGCGAGGCCAAGCGCCAGGCAAAGGGCTAAAAGGAGACTCAAAAGGGTTCGCATAGCAGGATGTGTCCTTAAGCTAGGGGTCTAGGTCTGTTAAATGTGCAGGAATGCTAAGTGCAGCAACGGGCACTAAACGGTTAGTATCATACTCCCGAGTACCTCGCTCCAACGGATTGCGAGTTTTAGCTCACACAATTCTTAAGGAAACTCCCGCCTTTCCTCTATGCCCCGCCTCCTCGCCATTGAAACCAGTTGTGATGAAACAGCTGTGGCTGTGGTGGAGGCAGATGCGGCCTGGCCGACCTTTGCCCCACGGCAGCTCAGCTCTGTGGTGGCTAGCCAGATCGACCTCCATGCAGCCTACGGGGGCGTGGTGCCGGAGGTGGCTGCCCGCCGCCATGTGGAAACTCTGCCCTTTGTGCTGGAGTCCGCCCTGCAGCAGGCTGGGCTGGGCATGGCCGAGGTGGATGCTGTTGCCGTCACCTGTGCGCCGGGCCTGGTGGGATCCTTACTGGTGGGGCTGATGGCGGCCAAGACCTTGGCGCTGCTCTACAACAAACCTTTGATCGGGGTGCACCACCTGGAGGGCCACCTGTTCAGCGGCTTTTTGGCAGCAGCCGACTTGCGTCCCCCCTGCCTGGGCCTTTTGGTTTCAGGAGGCCACACCAGCCTGATCTGGATGAAGGACTACGGGGAGTACCAGACGATGGGCCGCACCCGCGACGACGCCGCCGGCGAAGCCTTTGACAAGGTGGCGCGGCTGTTGGGGCTGGGCTATCCGGGCGGGCCCCAGATCGACCGCTGGGCGCAACAAGGGGATCCCGATCGCTTCCCTTTGCCCGAGGGCAAACTGGATCACCCCTACGACACCAGCTTCAGCGGCCTGAAGACAGCGGTGCTGCGCCTGGTCCAACAGTTGCAGCAGGAAGGCCAGGAGCTGCCTGTGGCCGATATTGCCGCCAGCTTTCAGGCCTGCCTCACCCGCGTGCTCACAGAAAAAGCCGTGGCCTGTGCCGAGGCGCTGGGCCTCTCGACGCTGCTGGTTACAGGGGGGGTGGCCGCCAACCGGGAGCTGCGCGCTCGCCTTCTGGAAGCGGGTCAGCAAAAGGGCCTTCGGGTGGTGATCCCGCCCCCAAACCTCTGTACCGACAACGCCGCCATGATTGGGGCAGCTGGCCTTTGCCACTGGCTGCGGGGAGAGACCTCGCCCCTGGAGCTGGGGGTGGCCTCGCGCCTGACCCTGGAAGAGATCCCTGCCCTCTACGGCCAGGGGAGCGGCGGCTGCGGTCAGGCCCCGACGGGAGCTGCAGCAGCCGTCTTCTGACGTTGTCTCACCTCTAGGTAGATGAGCAGGGCATTGATGTCGGCGGGGTTGACGCCGCCAATGCGGGCCGCCTGGCCCACGGTCAGAGGCCGGACTGCCGCCAGTTTCTCCCGCGACTCTTTGGAGAGGGTGGGGATGGAGTGGTAGTCCAGATCGGGGGGCAGGGGGCGGTGGTACTGCTTGCTCACCTGCTCGATTTGGCTCTGTTGCCGCTGGATGTAGCCGCTGTATTTGACAGCAATTTCTGCTGCCTCCTGCTCAAAGGGATCCAGCTCCTCATTTCCCAACCCCAGCTCCAGCAGGTCGGCGTAGTGGATCGGGTTGCGGCGCAGGAGCTCGGCCAAGGTGGCGGATCCTTTGATCCCCTGGCCGGTCAGTTGGCTGAGGTGGATCCCGGCGGGGTCGTGGGCCTTGACCCGCTGGGTTTCTAGGCGCTCGATCTCGGCGGCAATGCGGGCCTGCTTGGCCTGGAAGAGGGCCCAGCGGCGGTCGTCGATGAGGCCCCATTCCCGCCCCAGGGGGGTGAGGCGTTGGTCGGCGTTGTCGGCGCGTAGGATAAGGCGGTATTCGGAGCGGCTGGTGAGCATGCGGTAGGGCTCCCGCAGCTCTTTGGTACAAAGGTCGTCGATGAGGGTGCCGATGTAGCTGGACTCCCGCGGCAGGGTTACCAGCGGCTTCCCCTGCACCAGGCGGGCGGCGTTGATCCCGGCGATCAGACCCTGGGCTGCTGCCTCTTCGTAGCCGGTGGTGCCGTTAATTTGGCCGGCACAGAACAGCCCCTGCACCTTCTTGGTCATCAGGGTGGGGTAGAGCTGGGTGGCCGGCAGATAGTCGTATTCCACGGCGTAGGCAGGCCGCAGCATGACGCACCGCTCCAGGCCGGGCAGGGAGCGCAGCATCTGGATCTGGATCTTTTCTGGCATCCCCGTCGAGAACCCCTGGATGTAGAGCTCCGGCAGATCCCGCCCCTCTGGCTCAATAAAAATTTGATGGCTTTCCTTGTCGGCAAAGCGGACGATCTTGTCTTCGATGCTGGGGCAGTAGCGGGGCCCCTTGGCCTCCACCCAGCCGCCGTAGACCGGCGTCTCGTGGAGGTTTTCGCGGATGATGCGGTGGGTCTCCGGCGTGGTGCGGGTGAGATAGCAGTCCATCTGCTCCCGCGGCACCCACACCTCCGGGTCAAAGCTAAACCAGCGCAGGTCGGGATCCCCTGGCTGCCGCTCCATCACGGAAAAATCGACGCTGCGGCGATCCACACGGGCAGGGGTGCCCGTCTTCAGCCGACCTGTCTCAAAGCCCAGTTGGCGCAGGGTGTCGGTCAGGCCTTCGACGGCAAATTCCCCCGCTCTGCCAGCAGGCTGCCAGTGGCGGCCAATCCAGATGCGCCCTCCCAGAAAGGTGCCCGTGGTCAGGATCACCGCCCCACAGCCGAAGACGCTGCCAAAATGGGTAACCACGCCCACCACCTCATCGTTGCGCCCCAGCACCAGGTCGGTGACAGTGCCCTCGCGGATGCTCAGATTGGGCTGGTTTTCCACCACCGAGCGCATTACCCGCGCGTACTCGCGTTTGTCGGTTTGCGCCCGCAAGGCCCATACCGCCGGCCCCCGCGAGCGGTTGAGCACCCGCTTTTGCAAATAGGTGCGGTCGGTAACTTTGCCCATCTCGCCGCCAAGGGCGTCGATTTCGTGCACCAGTTGCGACTTGGCCGGGCCCCCCACAGCGGGGTTACAGGGCTGCCAGGCGATCTTGTCCAGGTTCAACGTCAGCATCAAGGTATTACAGCCCAGCCGCGCTGCCGCCAGGGCCGCTTCACAGCCAGCGTGTCCCCCACCCACGACGATCACGTCGTAGTGGTCGAGAAAGTCCACGTTGTCCCGTCCAACTTTGAGCATAGGATCGCCTCCGCGGAATACCGGGATCCCCTATCCCAATTAGGTTGTTACAGCTTGTTTCTCCAGTCTAGCGACGGATAGAGGGCTATCCCCAAATCTCGGCAAGAGAAAGCCAGACCTCCACCAGTCTGCCGCTCCGAGGTTGCCCAAACCGGCTAGGATCCCGCTCTCCCCAGCCGGATCTAATTCAGACTATTTTAGTCGGGTTTAGTTGACGGGGTCGATCGCGGGTGATAAGATTGCCCTCGACGACGGGTAAACAAGATCCAGCCCTTTCTCCTGTCTGAGGCTTCCTATGACCCAAACCCTTTCCCACCGCCCGCTCAGCCCTGCCGATTTGCCGCCCAGCTCGGCCTTGCGCACCCTCCAGGTGGGCTTTAGGCGCTTGCGCTGTCGGGAATGTGGGGCCGAGTATGAGCCGGTGGCCAAGCACGTGTGCGACCTGTGTTTTGGCCCCCTGGAAGTGGTCTATGACTACGACTGGCTCAAGAGCGTTGTCAGCCGGCAGAGCATCCAGGCCGGGCCGCTCTCCATCTGGCGCTACCGACCTTTCCTGCCGGTCCTTTCGGAGCGGCCCATCGATGTGGGCACCGGCATGACGCCGCTGGTGAAGGCGGAGCGGCTGGGCCGGCGGCTGGGGTTAAAAAACCTCTACCTCAAGAACGACGCCGTCAACATGCCCACCCTCAGCTTTAAGGATCGGGTGGTGTCGGTGGCCCTGACCCGCGCCAAGGAGCTGGGCTTTACCACCGTTTCCTGCGCCAGCACGGGCAACTTGGCCAACTCCACGGCTGCCATCGCCGCCCACGCCGGCCTGGACTGCACCATCTTCATCCCGGCGGATCTGGAGGCGGGCAAGGTGCTGGGATCCCTCATCTACAATCCCACCGTCATGGCCGTGGAGGGCAACTACGACCAGGTCAACCGCCTCTGCGCCGAGGTGGCGGATCGCTATGGCTGGGGCTTTGTCAATATCAACCTGCGCCCCTACTACGCAGAAGGCTCGAAAACCTTAGCCTACGAGGTGGCGGAGCAACTGGGGTGGCAACTGCCGGATCAGGTAGTGATCCCGCTAGCGTCGGGATCCCTGTACACTAAGGTTTACAAAGGTTTTCAGGAGTTCGTGAAGGTGGGCCTGGTGGCAGAAAAGCCGGTTATTTTCCACGGCGCCCAGGCCCGGGGCTGTGCGCCCATCGCCCAGGCCTTCCGCGAGGGGCGGGATTTTGTTACTCCGGTTAAGCCGAACACCATCGCCAAGTCTATTGCCATCGGCAACCCTGCCGACGGCATCTACGCCCTGGAGATTGCCCGCAAAACCGGCGGCCAGATCGAGACGGCCACGGATCCCGAGATCGTGGCCGGCATCAAGCTCTTGGCCGAGACCGAGGGCATCTTCACCGAGACGGCTGGCGGCACCACCATTGCCGTGCTCAAACGCCTGGCCGAATCGGGCCAGCTTGATCCTGAGGCGGTTACGGTAGCCTATATTACCGGCAATGGCTTGAAAACCCAGGAGGCGGTGCAGGCGCACGTGGGCCATCCGCTGGTGATCTCGCCCAAGCTGGAGAGCTTTGAACAGGCATTGGAGCGCGCCCGCACTCTGGAGCGGCTGGACTGGCAGGAGGCTTCGGTTTGAAGCGAGAGGGATCCCCCTGGGCTCTTAACGGCGTCTTAATGAAGAACTGTTACGATCCCTGGCACAGACCCACTCGCTCAGGAGCTCTGCACCATGCCTATCCTCCGTTCTGTCCGTCACTTTGCGCGTCGCTGCTTGCCGGTGGCAGTGGCGGTGTTGACCCCCCTTGCTTTGGCTCCCACGGCTCGGCCTCAGGGGCTGAACACCATTGCCGTTGAGCTGGAAACTTTGCCCAGCAGCTACTCGACGTTGGCGACGGCTTTGCGGGCGGCGGGGCTGAACACGGCGTTGGCGGGGCCGGGGCCGTTCACGGTCTTTGCCCCTTCCGATGTGGCCTTTGGGCAACTGCCGCCGGGCACCGTGGAGACGTTGTTGCAGCCGGCCAATCGGGATCAGCTCACCCGCATCCTCACCTATCATGTGGTGCCGGGGCGGATTACCTCGTTTGACCTGCGGCCTGGCCAATCGGCCACTCTGACCACCTTGGCGGGGCTGCCGCTGCGGGTGCAGGTGGGAGCCGATGGCAGCATCCGGGTCAACGGGGCCAATGTGAACTTGGCGGATATTCCGGTTTCCAACGGGGTGATTCACGGCATTGACGGGGTGCTGCTACCCTAGTCTTCTAAGGTTGGTCGCTGGACGAAGCATTGGCTTATGGCAGTCAAGGTGTTAATTCCCACCACGCTGCGGGTGCTCACCCGGGATCAGGAGGTGGTAAGTTGCGAGGGATCCACCGTTCGGGAATTGCTGGAGGCCTTGGAGCAGACCTATCCGGGCATCAAGGCGCGGCTGTGCGATGAAAAGGGGGAATTGCGCCGCTTTGTCAATCTCTATGTCAACAGCGAAGACATTCGCTTCCTCCAGGGATCGGACACGCCTCTACAGGATGGGGATGAGGTGAGCATCGTCCCTGCTGTTGCCGGGGGATGAAAGTTGCCGAGCCGGCTGTGGCTGCTTGGGAGTGGTTAAGCAAGCCGGCGCCGCTGGTGGCGCCTACGTTGCTGGGCATGGTGCTGGTGCGGCAATTTGCCGATGGGCTGCAGGTGCGGGCGCAGATTGTGGAAACGGAAGCCTACACCGCCGGCGATCCGGCATGCCACGCCTATCGCCGCAAGACCCGCCGCAACCAGGTGATGTTCGGGCCGCCCGGCCATCTCTACGTCTATCGCATCTACGGCCTCTACCACTGTCTCAACATCGTCACCGAGGCGGAAGGGATCGCGTCAGCGGTTTTGATCCGGGCAGCCCAGTTGGATTGCCTGCCGGAGTGGATCCCGGCGAACAAGCGCTTGAAACCGGCGCGGGTGGCGGCGGGGCCGGGCCTGCTCTGTCAGGCGTTGCGCATCGACGGATCCCACAATGGCTGGCGGCTGGAACCGGTGGCAGCCGGCCAGGAAGGCATTTGGCTAGAGGGATCCCCTGCTTGGGAGGCACAGTTCCCCATTGTCCAAACTACCCGCATCGGCATTACCCGCGGGGTAGAGCTTCCCTGGCGCTGGTACATTAAGGGGCATCCGGCGGTGTCGCACTATTAGTGGGGGCAAGCCGACAATGCTGCCGCAAGGCAAAGACTCCTGGCAAAGGCTGTCTGGGCTGGTCAGCGGCGTTGTGCTGCTCCTGCCCGCGTTGGCCCAGCCGGTTGCAACTTCTCCAGGACTCTTGACAATGCAAGCCCAGCGCCACTCCCCCTATCGCACCAGGTTGCAGCGCTGGCATGCCCCCCAAGGTTTTCAGGGCTGGTCAGCCCGCGGGATCCGGCTGAACGCCCAAGGGCAATTGGTCTTAGATCCAGAGAGCTGGCGGCAAGAAGTCAGCCTTGAGGAGCCGCAGTCGCCATTGCGCGGACGTCCTTTTCATCCCCCCGGCAGCTATTGGGTGGGAGAAGCCATCAGCCCGGAAGTTCCCGCCAGCTTTCCTCTGGTGGAAGCAATCGTCTCCTGGAATGCCACCACCCCTCCCGGCACCTGGCTAGAAGTGGAGATCCGGGCCAAGCTTGCGGGTCGCTGGACGAAGTGGTATCACGCCGGCGTGTGGGCTGCCGATCCGCCCACCCTGGCCAGCCACTCCGTGCGCGGGCAGGAAGACGCAGATGGCAACCTGCACACGGACTTGTTGGTGATCAAGGATACCCACAACGGGGCAGAGGCTTTCCAAGTCAGGGTGCGCCTGTTCACGCAAGAGGCGGGCCGCTCTCCCCTGGTGGATCAGGTGGCGGTTGCCTTTTCCAACCAGCCGGCCCAGCCCGACCGCCTCTCCCCTGGGGATCCCAGCCGCTGGGGCCAGGTCTTGGAGCTGCCCTTGTGTTCCCAAATGGTCTATGCCGACGGGGGAGCAGCTTGGTGCAGCCCCACTGCCTTGGCGATGGTGATGGCCTACTGGCAGCGGGATCCCCCCCCCTGTGAGCCGTTGGTGCGCGCCGCGGCGGCCGGGGTGTACGACCGGGTTTACCAGGGCCACGGCAACTGGGCCTTCAACGTGGCTCATGCCGCCGAGCGGGGTTTGGCCGGCGTGGTGGCGCGGCTGCAGAGCCTGGCCCAGGCAGAAGCCTGGATCGCGGCCGGCGTGCCGGCTATCCTCAGCTATGCCTGGGGCGAGGGCGAGCTGGAGGGGGCGCCGATCCCCAAAAGCAACGGCCATCTGGCGGTGCTGGTGGGGTTCGACCGCCAAGGGGATCCCATCCTCCACGATCCGGCGGCCAAGACCAACGAAGAAGTTCGCCGCACCTACCGCCGCGACCAGCTAGAGCCTTTGTGGTTGGCCCACTCCGGGGGTACCGTCTATTTGATCTATCCGCGAGGGTGGCCAATTCCGGACCCATAGGTTAGCCCTGGCCTTCCACCGGGCTGGAGGCTTCTGCTCGAAGAGGCTGGGATATCGAGCGCACAAAAACGAACATGGCTTGGCGAGCATCCGATTGCCATCTGGCTTTTCGACGGGGATTTGAGTAAGGATATTAAGAAGTGAGGAGTGCAACTCACCCTTGGGTGAGACGGCTTAAGCATGGATAGGGTTAGGGTTCAAGGCCTGCGAGGCTGGCTGAGGGGTTTCCCTATGCCGAGCAGGCGGTGGGGCGCGGCTGTCCGCAGAAAAAGTAGCGGGGCAATTTCTGCCGGCTTTTACGTGAGTTGCTATCGACATGGAGGTTTGGGTTCCCGCCGCTTCCCAGTTTGTGGGAGAGGATGAGCTGCATCATGCCACGACGGGCTTCCCCTGCACCGCTATCTTTGCCGGCGCTGAGTGCTCTGGTGCTGGCCCTCTCGGCCTGCGGCGAGCTCTCTTCCTCTAATTTGTCTCCCAGCGTCGTTTCCCCCTCTGCCCTGCAGCCGGTTTCCACCCCAACTCCCCTCGCCCCCGCCGCTCTCACACTCGAACAGGCCCGCCAATCGGGTTTGGCGGTGCCCAACAACCGCATCGTCCTGCTCCTCCAGGAACAAGGATCCGATCTGGTGGCCCAGCTCCCTGCCTCCGAGGTGGATCGCTGGCTGGCTCGTACCCCCACCTGGCCGGGGGTGGAGGGGATCGATCTCAGCATTACCCTGGGCAGCTATCGCCAGACCGCCAACGCGCCCCTGCGCCTAGGGCAGCCGGCCACCTTCACTTTTACCAACCCACCTGCCGGGGAAGCGGAGCTCAGCGCCATTGCCTACCGGGGATCCACCACCTTGGCACAAGGAAAGGGATCCCTGACTCTTTCTGCCCGCTCTGGAAGCGCTGACAGCAGCAGTCGCCGCCTGAGCCTGCTGGTGCTCTCCGAGGTGGAAGTGCCGCTGCTGCACGCAGGGGCAGGGGTGCCGGCGCCTGGCCAGCCGTTGTTGCTGTCGGGGGAAAATCTGGAGCGGGTGGAAAGCGTTCTTTTTGCCTCAGCCGCCAATCCGGAGCGCATCCTGAGGGGGGAAATTCGCTCGCGCAGCCGCAACAGTCTGACGGTGATGCCGCCAGCCTCTCTTTCCGGCACTGTTTGGGTGGCCGTTGCCGATGCTGCAGGGCAGGGGTTGGGAACCCTGGTTTACGAGTGGCCGGCCCCTACCCCCTCACCCACCCCTACTGCGGCAGCAGCCTCAGCCTGGCGGGTGGAGACCTTGCTGCATGGCCGCACCTCCTCGGCAGTTAACCCCGGGAACAGCGCCTCCGATAGCGGCGGCGAGTCCAGACTCTCCCTCGGACAGATCGGCGGCATTGCCGTCGACCCGGAAGGATTCTTTTACTTAGCTGACCCGGCCCAGCACCGGATTTTTCGGCTTTCTCCCGAAGGGGAACTGGAGGTGTGGGCGGGCAGTGGCAAGGCCGGCCATCGAGACGGAGCAGCGGATCAGGCGCAGTTCGACTCTCCCCAGGGGCTGCTCTGGGATCCCAAGGGAGGATTGTGGGTGGCCGACAGCGGCAACCATTGCCTGCGCTACATCAGCCGACAGCGGCGGGTGAGCACCTTTGCCGGCACTTGTGCAGCCGGCCACCGAGATGGAGAGCGCGACGAGGCGCAGTTTCGCGAACCCTTTGGCCTGGCCCTGGGTCTGGACGGCAGCCTTTACGTGGCCGATCGCGCCAACCGCCGCATCCGCCGCATCACTCCCACGGGCAAGGTGACGACGGCCGCTGGCACCGGCCAGCCGGGATCCGCGGATGGGCCGGCAGACCAAGCCCAGCTTCTGGAGCCGACAGCTCTGGCAGTGGACAAGGCGGGTAACCTCTGGATTGCCGATAGGCATCGCCTGCGCCGGCTCTCTGCCGACGGACACCTGACCACCCTCTCCCAGGCGGAAGCAGGCTACCGCGATGGCCCTCTGGCGGAGGCCCGTTTTCAAACCCTTGCGGGGCTGGCTTTCGACAGTGCGGGGGTCCTCTGGCTGACTGACCAAGACAACCGCCGCATTCGCCGTCTTCAGCCCAGCGGGCAGGTCTCTACCCTGGCCGGGGGGGATGAGCCGGGCTGGCAGGATGGCCCGGTGGTCTCAGCTCGCTTCCAGCGGCCTGGCTCTCTACTTGCCTTGCCAGACGGCAGCTTGGTGGTGGTGGATGCTGGCCTGCCTGGCTTGCGGCGTCTTAGCCGCGTCGTCCCCCAGCCCGCCACTCCCGTTTCGAGGGGATCCCCCTAGCCGCGGCGGTAGCGGGCCAGGGCCGCTTCGTAAGCCCGCCGACTGGCCTGCAGGGACTTTTCCAGATCCACCACGGGGCGGGGATAGTCCACCCCTAGCCGCACGCCAAACTGCTTTTGCTCGGCGGCGCTGAGGCGGTAGGGCTCGTGGATCTTGTCCCCCGGGATTCCGGCCAGCTCCGGCAGCCAGTGGCGTAAGTAGTGGCCCTGGGGATCGTAGTCGCGGGATTGCTTGGGAATGTGGAAGTAGCGAAAGCCGCGGGCATCGTTGCCCACGCCGGCGGTGTAGTTCCAGTTGCCGTAGTTGCTGGCCACGTCGTAGTCAATCAGCAGCGACTCAAACCATTCCGCCCCCAGACGCCAGTCGATCCCCAGGTTTTTGGTGAGGAAGCTGGCCACATTCTGCCGCCCGCGGTTGGACATGAAGCCGGTGGCGGCCAGCTCCCGCATGTTGGCGTCCACCAGGGGGTAGCCGGTCTCGCCGCGGCACCAAGCCTGGAAGCGATCCCCGTCCTGCTGCCAAGGGATGGGGATCCCCTGGATCCCTGCGGGGCGAAACAGCTTGGCCCCATGCTTGGCCAAGATGAAGCGAAAGTAGTCCCGCCACAGCAGCTCAAACACCAGCCAGTAGGTGGATTCGTTGCGCACCCGCTCCTCCTCGTAGCGCTTGACTTCGGCGTAGACAACGCGAGGGGAGATGCAGCCCAACGCCAACCAGGCAGAAAGGCGCGAGCTGTCGTTGGGATCCAGCATGCCGTTGCGGGTTTCTTTGTAGACGCGCAGCCGGTCCAGATCCCAGATATAGGTCTGCAGGCGCGCCTGGGCAGCGGTGCTGCCGCCGGTATAGACAAAGCGGGCGCGGGGATCCGGCGGCGGCAAGCTCAACCCCAGCGCCGCCAGGGTGGGCAGGGGGCCAGGATCTAGCCCCGGCGGCAGGGGCGGCAGGGAAGGGATGGGCAGGGGAGCGCGAACTTCGGCCTTGGCTTCCACCTGCTGGCGAAAGCGGGTAAACACCTCCGGCAGGTCTGCCAGGGCAAAGGGGAGATCTTCGGGGTGGTAGAGGGTGTGACCCCAGTCCAGATGGAGCCGGATCCCCAAGGGCTGCAGCGCTTGCTGCAGGGCCTCAGCAACCGCCTCCTCCTCGGTGCCCACCTCTTCGTGGGCATAGACGGCCTCCACCCCCCACTCCCGCGCCAGGGCCGGGATCACCTGCTCCGGCTGGCCTTGGCGAATGACTAGGTCAGAGCCGCGGGCCCGGAGCTGCTGCCGCAGGTCGGCCAGGCTCTCCAGCAGGAACTGGGCGCGGAAAGAGCCGGTCTTGGGAAAGCCAAAGGCCGTCTGTCCAAAGTGGCGCGGATCTAGGCAATAGAGGGGAATGAGGAGAGATCCCTGCTGGCAAGCCCGCGTCAGCGGCTGGTGATCTAGCAGGCGCAAATCGGTGCGAAACCAGAGCAAAACGGCCATTCTAGACGGATGCCAGCGCTTCCGCTTCTTCTTGGGGATCCCTCCTGGGTCGCCCCAGTTCCGGGCTGGGGACGAAATGGGGCACCTGGGCAGCGGGGATGTGGATGGGGGCCTTGGTGCGCGGGTGATAGGTTTGCCGGGCCGGGCGGTAGCGCAACGAGAAGGTGCCAAAGCGCGCCAGCCGCACCGATCCTCCTTCCGCCAGACATTGGCTGATGCTGTCTAGCATTGCCTCCAGAGCAGCGGCAGCCATTTTGACGGTCAGGCCATCCACCTGGGCGGCCATCTGGCGGGCCAGCAAACGACGATTCAAATGGGGAAGAGAAGCCACGACCACTTATCCAGACAACGGCAACGGGACAACAGCGGCCCTGAGCTTGATGCTCCCAACCTGATATGGCGAGAACTCCATCGGAAAAGAGAACGGCATCTCCCAGGCCGGCTACCTGAAGCTGAAATGTAGGCTTGAGGAAACTGAGAGCTGGGGCGGCCACCTTGCGGCAACTTACACGCAGAGAGGATCCGACACCGCAACTGCCACTAATCCACTGTCTAGCCGGTAGCCAGACTGCTCAACTCGGCTCATCCTTGGCGTGGCCGGAATCGACCACTTCCAGCTCGCTCTCGAAAAACCAGTGCCGGGAGCGATCGGGAAATTCCAAAATGTAGCCGATGCCACTGCCATCGACCACCCGCCGTGCCAGCACCACAGCCTCCTTGCCCACCAGCGCGCTCACCTCTTCTTGTCCGCGATCCTGAATAGAGCGCACCCTAACCTTATCCCCAACTTTGATCACCATAGTCGATCAGGGTAACCGCGAAGAGCTTTACCACTCAAGATGGTACGCCAAAAAGGATCCCTGCCGGAATCTGGCCCGACCGGGCTGAGGCCAACGGGGATTGGCTAGGATGGAAAAAGAGCGTTGTGCCCCCGACTGCCCCTGTGATTGCCCTCTCCCTCAAGCCAGCCCACTGCTCCTGGAGCGTTATCAGCTTTCCCTCCACCCTCTATACCCAGCCGGTTCTGGATTTGTTGATTGCCAAAGTTCCCCCCCCCTGGAGGGCGGAGGTGCGTTTGGGCCTGCAAGAGGCGATCATCAATGCCGTTCGCCACGGCAATGGCCTGGATCCCAACAAGAGGGTGATCGTCGAATACGCCAGCTCCGAGCCGTTTTATCAGTGGCTGGTGCGGGATCAGGGATCCGGCTTTCGTCCCCAGGAGGAGCTAAACCGCTGCCGCTGCGGCATCCTGGAAACGGAAGAGTCAGGGCGGGGAATGCTCCTGCTCACCCAAATTTTCGACTTTGTGCAGTGGAACGAGACGGGCAACCAGCTCTACTTGGGCAAGTACATTCACCCCGGCTGCCGGGATCCCTGGATAGTTTGACGGGCTCCACTCAGTACCACTGCCAAAATAGCTTGCCCCTCTGGAGGAGCCAGTGCCCCCGATCCGGATAGGGAGCCTCGGACAGCGTCAGGGCAGTGGTGGCGAAGGCCAGGCGCGTGGACGACCAGCGGGATCCCTGCAGTTGGGGCAGCCAAGTTTCCGGTAGAACCCCCAGGGATCCGTACCCATAGCCCAGGTTGCGGTGGGGCAGGGGGGCCACCAGGCTGCGCCAGGCGCGGCTGGCGCTCAAGGGAGGATCCGCCAGGGCCGCTTCCAAAGCCGCCAAAGAAGAAGCCAGGTAGGAGTAGCCTTCCCGGTCGGTGTGGTACACCTGGGCCGAGAGAGGCGATGCTTCCGGGATGGCGGGCAGGGCTTGGGGAAGAGCCTCTGCCGCCTGCACCCGGGGAGAGCCTCCCCTGCCGCTGACCTGCAGCAGCCCACCGGCCAAGAGGGGGATGTCTTCTCGCGGCGTGGAGTGGCTTGGCTGGGGTTGCGGCTGGGCCGCCGGCTTGCTCCAGACAGTGGCGGTGCCATGCTTAGTTGCAATCGACACCACCTGCCAGCCCTGGGCGATTGCCCGCTCATCCAGCGTTGGCGCATCCGGCCTCTTGCCAACCCACAGCCAGGCCAGTTCCCCATCCGTGGGCAAAAAGGCAAGGGCGAACTCTCCCCTTTCCGGCAACAAGTGCTGCCAGTCCAGCTCCACCTGCAATTGCAACTGCTGCAGCCATTGGCCGGGATCCAGCCGCAGGCCGAAGAGGCTCAGGGGTTGCATCCGCCCCAAGCTCTGCCAAAGGTTGGCCCAGTTCTGTCCGGAAATTAGCGCTAGCGTCTCGTCGGGCAGATGCCGAATAACCTGCGGATGAAAAGCTTCTACCGTCGGCAAAGCGAACTCAGCAGGCGTATGCCAAAGGGCGGCAGTTTCGGCCACCAACCCCCGAAAGTTGACCCCCAGCCCCAGCCCCACTGCCTGCAACGCCAGAGCGTCGGGAGAGGGCGATTCCGGATTTTGCCAGAAAGCCCAACCCACATGCGCCTCCTGTAGCGGCTGGATCACCTGCCGAAACTGCGGCTTGCTCACCAACGACAACTGCGGCAACTGCCACGCATCGATGGCGGCGCGAATGGCAGCAGCCTGTTCTGCCAGCAGCACATAGCGCTCGCCGAAAAGGGCTGCCGTGAACCCCTGCAACTCCGGAAGCGGGCTGGACACCACCTGAATGCCCTTGTAGGTATCCACCTGCACTGGCAAGCCGGCCAAGCTCTGCCGCTCCCACAACAGGTTCAGCTCGAATTGGGCAAGCGCCGCGTCGCGAGTTTCCAAGGCAACCAAGGTGCCCCACTCCGGCAAGCTGGCCAAGAGGGTGCTTTTCCCCAGCCAGGGCTGCACCTCCCGCTCGAAATTCAGGGCTCCCCCGGCCAGCATGGCTCCCAACCAGCCCGGGCCTGCGCCGGAGAAAAACTTCCGCCACTGCTGACGAGTGGCGCGTCGCTGGGAAGCGGGGGTTGCCGCTTGCCAAAATGCCTGCAAATCCTCGAGAGGGGCGGCCAGCAGCAACAGCGCCTGGGTGGAACGGGGAGCTAGGCCCACAATCGGCGGCAGCGCCGGGCGAGATAGCAACAAAGCCAGAGGGCTTTGGGTGAGCAGCCAGGTGATAGCCCACACCACCAGGGCAGCCAGAAGGCCCAGACCGATCAGGATCCCGCGCAAGAGTTGCCGTTGTCCCATACCCACATCCACAGCCTGAAAGACGCGCCGTCTTGCCTCGATGCCAGTACCTCGGCACGGCGTAACCATCTTACCTGCGAGGGGAAGTTTGCGCGCCTTGCTTGCCTTTGGCCCGAACTCGGAGTGAGCGATAATGGGTGCGGCGTTTGCAGCGATGGCTCAGCGATGCGCATTTCCTTGAAGTGGCTGCGGGAATTGGTGGACTTTGAGCTTTCCCCGGAAGAATTGGCAGAAGCCCTCACTCTGGTGGGGTTTGAGGTGGAGGAGATTGAAGATCGCCGCAGTTGGGCAGAAGGGGTGGTGCTGGGCAGGATCCTAGCCGCCGAGCCCCATCCCAATGCTGACAAGCTGCGCGTTTGCCAGGTGGACTTGGGATCTGAGCAACCGGCCACCATCGTCTGCGGAGCGGCCAACGCCCGCGCCGGCTTGCTGGTTCCTGTGGCCACGCCGGGCACTCATCTGCCCGCTGTGAACCTGACCATTGCCAAAGCGGAGAAACGGGGAGTGCTCTCGGAAGGCATGATCTGCTCTTTGGCCGAGCTGGGGCTGGAGAGGGCTTCGGAAGGGATCCACGAATTTCCGCCTGATTTGGATCTCAAGGCCCACCCGCTGGGGTCTGACGCCCGCCCGCTGCTAGGCCTGGACGATGTGGTGTTGGATCTCACTTCCACCGCCAACCGCGCCGATGCTCTGAGCATGGTGGGGATCGCCCGCGAGGTGGCCGCCCTCACCCGCAACCCGCTGCGCCTGCCGCCGGTTCAGCCCCTACAGGCCAAGCCCATCCCCAACTTCAACCTGCGCATTGCCGACGCCAAGGCCTGCCCCGCCTACAGTGGCGTGTTGATCGAGGGAGTGAAGGTCGGCCCTTCTCCCGACTGGCTCAAGCATCGCCTGGCCGCCGCTGGCATGCGCTCCATCAACAATGTTGTCGATGTTACCAACTTGATCTTGCTGGAATGGGGCCAGCCCCTGCACGCCTTCGATTGGGATCGCCTGCTGCAGGTCATAGGCAAGAAGAAGCCCACTATTGAGGTGCGCTTTGCCCAGGCGGGAGAAACCCTGAAAACCCTGGACGGCCAAACCCGCACCTTGCACCCTGAAAGCCATCTCATCGTGGCCGGCGGCCAGCCGGTAGCCCTAGCAGGTGTGATGGGGGGAGAAGAGACAGAAGTGAGCTCGGCCACCACCAGCATTTTTTTGGAGGCCGCCCTCTTCGACCCGGTGGTGACGCGCCGCTCGGCCCGCTCGCAGGGACTGCGCACGGAAGCCTCGGCCCGCTATGAGCGGGGGGTTAATTTTGCCACCCTCGACCTGGCGCGGGATCGGGCGGTGCAGTTGATTTTGGAGCTGGCGGGAGGATCGGTGGTTGGCCTCACCAACTTTGACCAACGGCCACCGCTGGAGCGGACGCTGAAGCTGCGGCTGTCGCGCCTCATCGACGTGTTGGGGGAAGAGGTGCGGCCAGAGGATGTGGAGGAGATCTTGCCGGCCTTGGGCTTTCAGCTTTCCCGCTGTCAGGCAGTTGCCCCGGAGGCTCCCCCCCTCCCTGCTACGGAGACAGCAGGCGTGGCCGGCTGCGTTTGGCAGGTGTCTGTTCCCCCCTACCGCCTGCGGGATGTCGAACGGGAGATCGACTTGATTGAGGAATTTGCCCGTCTCTACGGCTACGACCGCTTCTCGGAAACCCTGCCCACGGAGCCGCAGGTGGGATCCCTCTCTGCACGGGAAACTTTGACCCGGCAAATTCGCGAGGTGATGCGGGGCATCGGCCTGACGGAGGTGTACCACATCTCCCTCTGTCCGGCAGAGGAGGACAGCTCCTTGGTCAAAATCGCCAATCCGCTTTCCCCCGAGTACTCCGCTGTGCGCAAGGCGCTGTTGCCGGGCTTGGTGGAGGCTTTTCGCTTCAACTGGGATCAGGGCAACGGCCCGCTGCAGGCTTTTGAGATTGGCCACGTCTTTGCCTATGCCCCTCCCTCCAGCCCTGAGCCCTATCAGGAGGCGGAGCACTTGGGCGGCATCCTGGGCGGGGACCTCAACCCCAATGACTGGCGGCACCACAACCGGCCCATGGACTGGTTTGAGGCCAAGGGGCTCTTGGTCTCGGCGCTGGAGCGGCTGGGGTTTACTTCTGAGTTTCGCCCGGATCCCCCTGAGGCGCAATCGCCGCTGTTGCACCCCGGTCGCCAGGCCGGCATCTGGATCGAGGGATCCCGCATTGGCCTATTTGGGCAGTTGCACCCCCGCCTTTGCCAGGAGAAGGATTTGCCGGAGGAGGTCTATGGGTTTGAGGTGGATCTGGATCCCTTGTTGGCCAGCCTGGAGAAGCGGGGCCTAGTGCAATTTTCCCCCTTTTCGCCTTTTCCGGCCTCGGATCGGGATATCGCCTTCTTTGCGCCGCTGGAGCTGTCGGTGGCAGACATCGAGAAAGTAATCCGCCAGGCGGCAGGCCCTCTGCTGCAGTCGGTACAGCTTTTCGACGAGTACCGCGGCCAAGGGGTACCGCCGGGGCAGCGCAGCCTCGCCTTCCGACTGGTGTACCGCGCTCCGGATCGCACCCTCACCGATGCCGAGGTGGAAGCTGCGCAAAACCAGGTGAGGGCGCAGCTAGAAAAACACTTTCCCGTTACCCTGCGCAGCTAATGGCTTGCTGTTTTTGGCAGTGGCCGGCGAGCGCCTTGCTGTTTGGCAAAGAGAGGGGCTGCCGCTTGCAAAAAACCTAACCCGGAGCCCGACGTTTGTCTGCAGGCAATATTACGATCTTCTGGGTCAAGGTTTCGTGTTGTGAGGGACGTCCGGCAGTGCAGACCAACGCTTCTCTCCCCGCGGCGACCGGTTCGCAGGCTGTGGCCTGTGATCCCCTGACGCGGGCGCAGATCCTCATCGAGGCTCTGCCCTACATCCAGCAGTACCAGGGCCGTGTCATTGTCATCAAGTACGGGGGCGCCGCCATGGTGCACCAGGAGCGGCGGGCCGAGGTGCTGCGGGATATTGTTTTTCTGGCCTGTGTCGGCATTCGGCCGGTGCTGGTGCATGGCGGGGGGCCGGAGATCAACAGTTGGCTCCAGAAGCTGGACATCCCCTTCAAGTTTGTGGACGGCCTGCGGGTGACCGATGCGGCCACCATGGAGGTGGTGGAGATGGTGCTGGTGGGCAAAGTCAACAAACAGATCGTGCAGCTCATCAGCCTGGCCGGCGGCTCGGCGGTGGGGCTGTGCGGGCGGGACGGCAATTTGATTCGAGCCCGCTCCCAGGGCCGGGCGGAAATCGGCTTTGTGGGGGAAGTCAGCAGCATCAACCCCCAGTTGGTGCAAACTCTGTTGGAGGGCGGCCAGATCCCGGTGATCTCCAGCGTGGCCGCCGACGAGACAGGCCAAGCCTACAACATCAACGCCGATACTGTGGCGGGAGAGCTGGCGGCCTCTCTGGGGGCAGAAAAGCTGATCCTTCTCACCGACACCCCTGGCATTCTCAGAGACCCTGAGGATCCCAGCTCCCTGATTACGCTCCTGGATATCGAGACGGCCCGCCAGCTTATCCAGACAGGGGTGGTCAGAGGGGGCATGATCCCCAAGGTGCAGTGTTGCATTCGCGCTCTAGCGCAGGGGGTGCGGGCTGCCCACATTCTGGACGGGGGATCCCCCCACTCTCTGTTGTTGGAGCTACTGACCGATGCCGGGGTGGGCACTAAGCTGATCCCCTCTCAGTTTTCTGCCCAGTTGCGGGAGCAGAGCATGCCTCTAACCCCCAAAACCCTGAACTTTGCTGAATTTACTGAGCTTTAGGCGGTTTGGCAAAAGTCATTGAGAGGGATATAGTAGACCAAGTTTCCCCCTGATCCTTGAGTCCACCGCAACGGTTGCCGGGAAGTGAAGGGGGAAAGCGCTCGGGGGGTATTCCTCAGGGCTTTGCGGGATACCGCCTTCCTGCTCAGAGATAGGCAGGATGCGATCGCTTCTTTCCTGAACCATGTTCAGGAGAGTTCAGCGTGAATGTATCAGCAACGGCTTCCGCTAAGGCTTGTCTTCTAGGCCTCTTTGAAACCTGCCCCGGCAGGCCCTGAAACTGCCGGTTTTCCATCTGTCCCCTAGCAACAAGCGGCGCCCCCAACCCCCCTCTCCCAGAGGGAGAGGGGACGGGGGTGAGGGCCAAGCCTCATCAGGGAGAGAGCTTAGAGTAGATCAGGGCTCTCCATGAGTCGTCTTCATCTTTTTGGGTGTAAGTCCGTGAGCCTTGCCACCTCTTCCCCCGATGCCGATTTGAGTAGGGATCCCCGCAGCGACTGGCGGCTGCTGCGGCTGCTCTGGCCCTATGCCCGTCGGCACCTGAAGCTGTTGTTGGCGGCCTTGGCCTTTTTGCCGCCCCTGGCCCTAGCCGATGCGGTGCAGCCGTTGATCCTGCAGCGGGCCCTGGACGGCCCCATCGCCCAAGCGCTTGCCCAAGGCGACAGTGGGATCCTCGCCGGCCTCTGGCCCTACGCGGGCCTGTTGATCCTCACCCTGCTGGCCCGCTGGGTTTTTCAGGCCCTGGAAGGGTATAGCAGCCAGAAGCTGGGGCAGTTGATGACCCGCGACATCCGCAACGATCTCTTCGCCCACGTGCTGGCCCTGCCGGCCCAATTTTTCGATCGCACCCCGGTGGGCAAGTTGATCACCCGCATCACCAGCGATGTGGAGGCCTTGGGAGATGTGTTTTCCACCGGCGCGGTCGGCATCGTCAGCGACCTCTTTACCCTGCTGGTAATCGGGGTGGTGATGCTCAGCCAGCGCTGGGATCTGGGCCTGCTGCTGATCCTCATCGTCCTGCCAGCCAGCGCTGTAGTGGTCGAGCTGCAGCGCCGCTTTCGCGATGCCAACTTTCGCGTGCGGGAAGAGCTCTCTAAGCTCAACGCCTGGATCCAGGAAAACGTCTTGGGCATTGCCGTGGTGCAACTGTTTCGGCGGGAGCGGCTCAACAGCGAGATTTTTCAAACCATCAACCGCCGCTACATCCAAGAGGTGGATCAGACCATCCTCTACGACGCTGCCCTTTCCGCCGTTTTGGAGTGGGTTGCCTGGCTGGCGGTGGCCGCTCTCCTCTGGGTGGGCGGGCAGCAGGTGCTGGCAGCCGGCAGGGGGGAGTGGCTGGGATCCCTGCCCCGAGAACCTCTCACCTTCGGCAGCCTCTACGCCTTCATCCTCTTTTCCCAGCGCTTTTTCAACCCGCTGCGCCAGTTGGCGGAAAAGTTTACCGCCCTGCAGGCGGGGTTCACCGCCGTGGAACGCATCGACCACATCCTCCGCCTGCCCGTCGCCATCCGGGATCCCGTCAGCCCCCGCCACCTGCCCCCAACCGCCAAAGGAGAGGTGCAGTTCGAGCATGTTTGGTTTGCCTACAACCCCGGCGAGTGGGTGCTCAAAGACCTCAGCTTCACCATCCGCCCCGGCGAAAAGGTCGCCCTCGTGGGGCCCACCGGCGCTGGCAAAAGCTCCATCATTCGCCTACTTTGCCGCCTTTACGAAGTAACTCGCGGCTGCATCCGCATCGACGGCGTGGACATTCGCCACCTGCCTCAGGCCGAGCTGCACCGTCACCTGGGCGTGATCCTGCAAGATGGATTCTTGTTCTCTGGAGATATCCAGCAAAACATCACTCTAGGAGAGGAGGGCGAGCTGGCAGAAGTGGAGCGGGTGGCCCGTCAACTCCACCTGCACGAGCTCATCCGCGATCTGCCCCAGGGCTACGCCACCCCCGTGCGGGAGCGGGGCAGCAACCTCTCCAGCGGCCAAAAACAGCTCATCAGCTTTGTGCGGGCCCTGTGGCGGGATCCGAAAATCTTGGTCTTGGACGAGGCCACCGCCAGCCTAGATGTGGGCACCGAGGCCCTGATCCAATCCGCCCTGGAAACCCTGCTGCGGGATCGCACCGCCCTGATCATCGCCCACCGCCTCTCCACCATCCGCCACGTGGATCGCATCCTCGTGCTGCAGCGAGGGGAACTGAAAGAACAGGGATCCCACGCCGAGCTCATGGCCCTCAACGGGCTCTACGCCCACCTCTACCGGCTGCAAGATTTGGGCAGCTAGCGACCAGAACCAAAGCGAGACCGAAGCGCCCGCAGGGTGGTGAAGCTGGCATCCGCAAGCGCGATGCGGGCTTTGCAGAGGAGCAGATTGCCATTATCTAAAGCCGTGTCTTTCAGGCTGGCCAAACCGTCGCCGGCCTGCACCAGAAACCGACGGCTCCAGGTGGAGAAGTTTTTGCTGAAGGTGTTGATCAGGCGTTCCATGGGGACTGCTCGTTCCGCTTTGAGTCTCCTACTTAGCCTACTCCGCCGGCAAGCGATCTCCGCAAGCCTGAGCAATTCCCGAGAAAATTGTTACAGATTATTAAAAACTTGCTGTCAAGGCGGCAGACTAGCTATCATGAACCGCAAGTCCGGCATGCAACGAGAAACAGTTAGCCATGAGTCAGCGGCCAGAGGTTGTGGAAGGCGCAGAGGCCAAGCAAAAGGTGACGTTGTATCTCCCACCCGAGTTGCACCGGAATCTGAAGATTCGGGCTGCCGTGGAGCGGGAGCCGATGTCGGCAGTAGCGGAGAAGGCCCTCACCTTCTACCTGCTTCACCCGGAGGTCATCGAAGGGGTGCAAGGCAGCGCCTACCGCGTCCACCGCTGCCCTGAGTGCGGCCATCCGTTTGTCATCCGCAATGGGGAGGTGGTTTCGCTTCACCAGCAGTCCGCTTCTGAAGCCATCCTCGAAGAGGTGGAGCCGGAATACTGGGGAGCGGCCTCGGCCTCCGAAGAGCAACGACAAGACGAGCTGGTGCCCTGCTAAGGCTTTTTGCGCTGTTTCAAAGGTATGCCTCTTTGTGAGCTTGAGCAGACAGGAGGGGTATAAAACAAGGGTTAGTAAAGAGCAAGTCAGGATATCTCAAGTACTTTGAAGACAGGCAAACTCCAGACGCCGTTTTCCTTCCTTTCTGTCGGTTTCGCTTAGATTTCCCTCCGCGCAGTTGGTGTTTCCCATGCAAGAGCTCAGCATTCTCATCCAAGCTCAATACCCACTGCTCTACCTGGTCACTCCAGAGGAAGAACGGGCGGAGGCAGCTCTGGCGGCGATCGCTCGCACCCTCAAGCCGCAGCGGCGCCTGTTTGTCTGGACGGTTACCCACGGCATTGTTGAATACGGCAACCCCCGCAGCCTCACCCAGCACAACACCCAATCCCCCCAGCCGGCTATTCAGTGGGTGATGGAGCAAAAAGATCCCGCCATCTGCGTCTTCAAAGATCTGCACGACTTTTTGGACAACACCGAAGTCAAACGCTGGCTGCGCGATGCCATCGCCAGCTTGAAGGGATCCCACAAAACCATCTTGCTGATGTCGCCGGTGCAGGTAATTCCCGTCGAGCTGGAAAAAGACATTTGCGTGGTGGACTTTCCCTTGCCGGACATGGCCACCCTGGAGCGCACCCTCAACCGGCAGTTGGAGCAGCTTCCCCGCGGCGGATCCCTGAGCCCTGAGGCGCGGGAAAAGCTGGTCAAGGCAGCCCTTGGCCTAACGCAAGACGAGGCGGAAAAAGTTTACCGCAAGGCGGTGGTGATGCACGGCCGCCTCAGCGAGGCAGAGGTGGATATCATCCTCTCTGAGAAAAAGCAGCTGATCCGGCGCAACGGCATCCTCGAATTCATCGAAGAAGACGAGACCATCGACGCCGTCGGCGGCCTAGAGGAGTTAAAGCGCTGGCTGCTGCAGCGCTCTGAGGCCTTTACCGAGCGGGCCCGCGCCTATGGCTTGCCTCAGCCCAAGGGACTCTTGATTCTGGGCGTACCTGGCTGTGGTAAGTCCTTGATCGCCAAGACCACCGCCCGCCTCTGGGGCCTGCCGCTGCTGCGCCTGGATATGGGCCGGGTCTACGATGGCTCTATGGTCGGCAAGTCGGAGGCCAACCTGCGCAGCGCCCTGCGCACTGCTGAATCGCTGGCGCCGGCCATCCTTTTTATCGACGAGCTGGACAAAGCCTTCGCCGGAGCGGCAGGTTCCAGCGACTCCGACGGCGGCACCTCCAGTCGTATCTTTGGCTCCTTTCTCACTTGGATGCAGGAGAAGCGCTCGCCGGTGTTTGTCATGGCCACGGCCAACCGCGTGGATCGCCTGCCGGGCGAATTCCTGCGCAAAGGCCGTTTTGACGAGATTTTCTTCGTGGATCTGCCCAACATTAACGAGCGCATGGAGATTTTCCGGATCCACCTGAAGAAGCGGCGGCGCGACATCAGCCGCTTTGATCTGCGCCAGCTAGCCGCCGCCTGCGAGGGCTTCTCCGGCGCGGAGATCGAACAAGTTTTGATTGCTGCCATGTACGAAGCGTTTGCCCAGAACCGCGAATTTACCCAACTGGACATTTTGGCAGCAACGAAAGCAACTCAACCGCTATCTCGCACCATGACGGAGCAAGTGGTAGCGTTGAGGGAATGGGCCCAGCAGCGGGCTCGGCCTGCAGCAGCCTCTGTAGCCGAGTACCAGCGGCTGGAGTTCTAGCAGGGGGGTGAAAGGCCAGAATCGCCTTGGCAGAGGCAGAGACGGCTAAAGCTCAACCTTCCCCGCTAGGCGTTGCCCATTGTTTGTGTTGATGTTCCAACCCCTACACATACACAAAGGAGAGAAACACCATGTCTCATTTTAGCACCTTGCGCACCAAGATCACCGATGGCCAGATCCTGGTTAACTCCCTGCGCGATCTCGGCTACACCGTTAAGCTGAACGCCGATGTGCGTGGCTACAACGGCCAGCGTGTTCGTGCCGACATCGTGGCCCAGTTGGAGGGCGACTACGATCTGGGCTGGTCCAAGAACCCCGACGGTTCCTACGACCTGATCGCCGATCTGTGGGGCGTGGCCAAGAAGCACAACCAAACCGAGTTGATCAACTCCATCAACCAGAAGTACGCCGTCAACAAGACCTTGGCCGAGGTGAAGCGCCCTGGCTTGAACAACGCCAACGTTAAAGTGGTGATGCACTAAGCCGGATCCCGTCTCGCCATTGCTGCGGCCATCTGCGCCGAGCAGATTAAAAGAGGGGCTGAACTCAGCCCCTACTTTTTTGCTTTTTGCTGCTTTTGGGTTAATGAGCCGAGCTACCCTACGCTTCGCTAAGGGCGGCGATGCCGGGCAGCTCTTTGCCTTCCAGCAGCTCCAGGCTGGCGCCGCCGCCGGTGGAAATGTGGGTCATTTTGTCGGCTAGGCCCACTTTTTCCACAGCCGCCACCGAGTCGCCGCCGCCGATAATAGTGATGGCACCGGCCTGGGTGAGGTCGGCCAGGGTGCGGGCAATGGCTTCTGTGCCAGCGGCAAAGCGGTCGAACTCAAACACACCCATCGGCCCGTTCCAGACTACGGTTTTGCACCCTTGCAGGGCGGCCTGGAAGGCTTTGACCGATTCGGGGCCGATGTCCAGGCCCATCCAGTCTTCCGGAATGGCGTGGATGGAAACCGTCTGGGCGTTGGCGTCTTTGTCAAACCTATCGGCGACCACCACGTCCACCGGCAGCAGCAGCTCCACGCCCCGCGCTTTGGCCTTCTCCATCAGGGAGCGGGCCAGATCCAGCTTGTCGGTTTCCACCAAAGACTTGCCGGTTGGGATCCCTTGGGCTTGGTAGAAGGTGAAGATCATGCCGCCGCCCAGCAGAAGCTTGTCCACTTTTTCCAGCAGGCGCTCGATGACGCCAATCTTAGTAGAGACTTTGGAGCCGCCGATGATGGCCGCTAGCGGTCGCTGGGGGTTCTCGATGGCGCCTGATAAAAATTGCAGCTCCTTTTCCACCAGGTAGCCGGCCACAGCGGGCTGGAGGTAGGCGGTGACGCCGGCAGTGGAGGCGTGGGCGCGGTGGGCGCTGCCAAAGGCGTCGTTGACAAACCAGTCGGCCAGGGAGGCCAGCTTGCGGGCAAATTCTGGATCGTTGGCTTCCTCTTCGGGGTGGAAGCGGACGTTTTCCAGCAGGGCCACCTGGCCGTTTTCCAGAGAGCTGACCACGGCTTCGGCCTCAGGGCCAATGCAATCGGGGGCAAAGGCCACCGGCTGGCCCAGGAGCTGGGCAAGGCGGACGGCCACAGGGGCGAGGCTATTGCCCTCGCGGGCGATCTGGATGGCGCCGGTCGCCTTGTCTTTCTGGATGGGGCGGCCCAGGTGGCTGGTGAGGATGACCTTGGCGCCCGCCTGGGCCAAGGCTTGGATGGTGGGCAGGGAGGCGCGAATGCGGGTGTCGTCGGTGATGTTGCCCTGGGGATCCAGAGGGACGTTGAAGTCGGCCCGCACCAGCACACGCTTGCCCTTGAGATCAAAGCCGGATGACAGCAGGGATCCCAGTGTTTGTTTGGCCATCGTCGTCCCTCCCCCTGGAGCCAAGAGAATTTTTTTCTAGTTTTTCTCCCGTATCCTACCAGGGATCGGATCCCGGCGGGAAACCCGGGCTCTGGAAATCCTCTCCTCCCTGCCTGCGGCCTGAGCGATTGTAACGGTTTGCAAATAGAATGAAAGTGTTGCTTGATCGTCATCATCATGCGTGTTGCCATTGCTGGGGGAGGGCTGGCGGGGCTGGCCTGTGCCAAGTATCTCTGTGATGCCGGGCATCAGCCGCTGCTGTTTGAGCGGCGGGAGGTGCTGGGGGGGCTAGTGGCCGCCTGGAAAGATGCCGACGGGGACTGGATCGAGACGGGGCTGCACAACTTTTTCGGCGCCTACCCCAACACCCTGCAACTGTTCCGGGAGCTGGGCATCTCCGACCGCCTGCAGTGGAAGGAACACAGCTTGATTTTCAACCAGCCGGACAAGCCGGGCACCTACTCCCGCTTTGACCTGCCGGACATTCCCGCTCCCTTTAACGCCATTGTCGGCATCCTGCGCAACAACGACATGCTCACCTGGAGCGAAAAGGTGAAATTTGCCCTGGGGCTGGTGCCGGCCATGGTGCGCGGCCAGCGCTACGTGGAGCAGATGGATCGCTACAGCCTCTTAGAATGGCTGCGCCGGCAGGGCATCGATGAGCGGGTCAACACGGATATTTTCATTGCCGTCTCCAAGGCGTTGGCGTTCATCAACCCGGACGAGATCTCGGCCATGGTGCCCCTGACGGCTCTGAACCGCTTTTTGCGGCAAAAGGACGGCTCTAAGATTGCCTATCTGGATGGCGCCCCGCCGGAGCGGCTTTGCCAGCCGATGGTGGACTCCATCGTGGCCCGCGGCGGCCAGGTGCATTTGAATGCGGCATTGCAGGCCATCGACCTCAACCCCGATGGCAGCGTGGCTGGCTTCCGCTTCGCCACCCCTGCCGGGCCCTTGCAGGTCACTGCCGACGCCTACGTGTCGGCCCTTTCGGTGGATGCGCTCAAGGAGCTGCTGCCGGCTCGGTGGTGGGAAATGCCCTATTTCCAGCAACTGCGCGAGCTGGAAGGGGTGCCGGTGATCAGCCTGCAGATTTGGTTTGACCGCAAGCTCACCCACATCGACCACTCGCTCTTTTCCCGCTCGCCGCTCTTGAGCGTGTATGCCGACATGAGCAACACCTGCCGCGCCTATGCGGATCCAAAGCGCTCGATGCTGGAGCTGGTGCTGGCCCCGGCTGCCGAGTGGATCGAGCGCAGCGATGAGGAGATCTTTGCCGCCACGCTGGAGGAGCTGAAAAAACTCTTCCCCCAGCACCTCACCGGCCCCAACCCCGCGCGGGTGCGCAAATGGGTGGTGGTGAAAACGCCGCGCTCGGTCTACAAAGCCACGCCAGGTCGGCAGCAATACCGCCCCACCCAAGTCACCCCCATTCCCAACTTCTTCCTGGCCGGCAGCTACACCTTGCAGCCCTTTCTGGGCAGCATGGAGGGGGCTATCCTCTCCGGCAAGTGGGCGGCTGAGGCCATCAGCAAAGGGATCCCGTCTCAGCCAGCTTCTGCTTCGCCTGCGAGCTTGGCGACAGCAGGGGTTTAATGCCGCCGAAAGGCAATTTCCTGGAACTTGAGCGTCTGGGCTATCCAGCCTGTCCGCTTTCCCGTAGTGTTGAGATGTGCCCTCGCTGTCCCCATCTGGCCCCGCGCCCCTGGAGATAAGCCCGATGAGTCCGCTGGAGCAATCTTTTGCCCTCTGTCGCCAGATTACGGCCAAGCACGCCAAGACGTTCTATTTGGGATCCCTGCTCCTGCCCCGACCTAAGCGGCGGGCCATCTGGGCTATCTATGCTTGGCTGCGACAGACGGACGAGCTGCTGGACGGGCTGGAGGCCAGCCAGGCTGAGGTGGAGGTCACCCGCAGCAAGCTGGAGCAGTGGGGATCCCACCTGGAATCTTTGTTCCAGGGGGGGGAGCCGCAAGTTCCCACCGACCTGGCCCTCATCCACACCATCCGCACCTACCGCCTCTCGATTGAGCCCTTCCGCGAGATGCTGCGGGGGCAGAGCATGGATCTGGACATTCGGCGCTATGCCACTTGGGAAGAGCTGCGGGTCTACTGCTACCGGGTGGCCGGGGTAGTGGGCCTGATGTGCTCGGAGATCATGGGGTTTGTGCCGGGCCGGGATGGCCGCGAGGAGGCGGTGGCGCTGGGGATCGCCATGCAACTGACCAACATCTTGCGCGATGTGGGGGAAGATGCCCGCCGCGGGCGGATCTACCTCCCTCTAGAGGATCTGCGCCGCTTCAACTACTCGGAGCGGGATCTGTTTAACTACGTCATCGACGAGCGCTGGATGGCCCTGATGGACTACGAGATCCGGCGGGCTCGAGAGCTCTATGCCCAAGCGGAACGGGGGATCCCCACGCTGCAGCCGGACTCCCGCTGGCCGGTGGCGGCATCTCTGATGCTCTACCGGCAGATCCTCAACGCCATTGAGCGCAACCACTACCAGGTGTTTCGCACCCGCGCCTATGTGTCTACCCTGAGCAAGGCGCTGGCGCTGCCGGTGGCCTGGTGGCGGTCGTGGCGCTCCAACTACTACGGCTACTAGCTGCGCTGGCAAGAGGAACATCTATGCTGAACCAGGCCTTGCACCGACCCTATCGGCAAATCTGGGAAGACAGTTTAACCATCTTCTGGCGCGACTGGCTGGATCTGCGCGGGCGGGTCTGGCAGGTGGTGGCTTCGGGGCTGGTGGCCCCCCTCATCTACATCGTCGCCTTTGGGGTCGGGCTGGGCGGATCCCTGCGGGCCGAGGCTTTGGCCGACGTGGCCGGAACCACCGTAGCCGGTTCTTACTTGCGCTTCATTTTGCCGGGGATGGTGGCTCTTTCGGCCATGACCATCAGCTTTGCCGGCACCACCTTCTCCATTTGCGGATCGCGGCTGTTTACCAAAAGCTTTGAGGAATTGCTGTTGCTGCCGGTACACCCGCTGGCGCTGCATTTGGGCAAGGTGCTGGCGGGCATTGTCCGCGGCTTGCTCACGGCTTTGGGGGTGTTGGCGGTGGGGGTGCTGGGCACCGGTGCTTGGGGCCTGCTCCATCCCCTGTCGCTGCTGGTGCTGCTTTTGGATTGCGCCGTCTTTGCCGGCATTGGGGTAATCGCCGGCTTGAAGGTGCCCAGCCTGGAGAGTGTGGGGGTGCTGACTAACTTTCTGATTACGCCCATGTCCTTTCTGGGGGCCACGTTTTTTGATCCCAGTCAGTTGCCAAGTTACCTGCAGGTCTTGGTCTATTGCCTGCCCCTTTCCTACGCCAGCATCGGCATGCGGGCAGCCGCCTACCAGCCCCTGGCGGAGTTCCCTTGGTACACCGTGGCGGTGCTGGCAGGGTTGGCGGCCATCCTGGCCCTGGTGGGAGCTTACCTGTTTTCCCACCAGCAGGATTAGTTGCCCTTGCCAAACACCTCTGGGTAGCGAGCCAGTTGCTCCCGCAGGTCTTGGTCGTAGCGCAGGGCAATTACTCGGTAGCCGTGCCCCAAAAGCTGAGAGCGCAGTTGGCGATCCTGGGCAGCCTGGGCGGGATCGTCGTGCACTGCGCCGTCGCAGAAGATGCAGATGTTGGGATCGTAGAAGAAGTCGGCCACGCAGCGGGGCTCGGCGAGGGCTTTCTGGGCCTCATCGGGAAGGCGATAGCCCCCTTCAGCCAGCAGCTCCAGGAAGGGGCGCTCCAGTTCCGAGCGGGGATCGATGAGCTGGCGCAGCCACTCCAGGTGCTCCTGGCGGGAGCGGCCCAGGGGACGCAGCTCGGTGCGGCTATGGGCCAGCTCCCCCAGAAGATCTCGAATCTTGTATCGGTCGAGCTCCAGCGCCTCCCGTTGGTTGGCGTAGCTGAGCAGACACTCGTAGCAGGCTGCGCGGCACTCGGGCCGCAGGTCTTGGATCCCGGCTTCTGAGAGCTGGAAGTGGCAGATCTCTAGCGCCGCCTGGGCCACTTCGGCAAGGGCCTGGGGTTCCTCCACCAGCCGCCGCAGGACGCCGGCTCCCCCTTCTGCCGTCTCGTAGAACAGCAGGGCCCGATGGGATCCCTGGCCGATGGACTCGGCCGCCAGCTCCGTCTCTTCCAGCTCAAAAGTCTCTTCGATCCCCCGCTTGAGGGCGTAGCGCAGGGTCGTTTCTAGCGCCTGCAGGTTCCCCCCGCTGGGCTGAACCAGCCGCACCAGCAAGAGGTTTTGGGTAGCGCGCACTGCCAGGCGGATGGGCTGCAAGGACATCTGGCTAGACGAGCTGGCTCTATGGCCCTCCAGCTGAGCTCGAGAAGGGACTTCGCCGTTGTCAAAGTTGACCAGGAAACCTCGCCCCCCACTGCCCCGCCAGCCGGAGTTGATGCGCAGTAGCGTGGCGGCTGGGGCATAGCGCAACTGCAGCAAGGGAGTTTCGCCCCTTAGCACGTCGGCTTCCTGGACGCGGTAGCCCGAACTTTCGGGAGCAAACTGAAAGAAAGTCTGCAGCTCGTATCCCTGTCGCCGCCGCTCTTCTTCGTCGGCAGTAATGCGATCCCGGCGCCGCATGCGCACATTAGGCATTTCCAGAAGCTGCGTTAAAAGGCTATTTTGCCCATCGAAGCGGGTACCGCAGACGGGGCAGCAATCCAAGGAGGGATCCCCAAAGGCCCCACAGCTAAAGCAGAGCTTGTGGCTGCTTTTGCGCTCCTCCAGGCCGCCGGGCGGAGCCTGAAAGGCCACCGATTCCCACTGGCAGCCCTCGTGGTAGAGGAAGTTGTGGGGGGCAAACTCGCGAATGGCCAAAAACCGGGGCCGGGCGATGAACTCCCCTTCGCTGCCGCGGGGCACCCAGGCGCGCACGGGCAAGGCGGGGAAGTTGTAGCCGGGCAGGAACCCCTCGCTGGCTAGGTAGCGGTAGGGGTAGAAGTCGCTTTCCTCCCGCTGGGTATCGATTTGCAACAGCAGGTTCCGCTGGCGCAGAGCCTCCTGCTGGCGGCGCCTGGCTTCCTGCTGGTCTTCCCGGCGGCGAGCCGTCTGCAGTTGCTGGTTAGCGGCTTCCAACTGTTGCGTGGCGGCCCGATAGAGCTCCCGCCAGCGGTCAAAAGCGCGGTCAAAGGCGCGGGGGGCTTCTTCAATAACCTGCTGGATCCAGCGCCGGCTAAACCAGCCGCTGCGCTCTAGCACTTCCCGGTCAGCAGCCAAGAGCGCCTCCACCCGCTCTGCCACCTCTTGGCGGGCTGCCTCCCCTAGCTGGATGGAGGCAACCACCTCTTCCCGCAGGGGCAACTCTGGCCGATCCAAGTCGATGACCGTTTCGATGGAGTTGCCCAAGGGCAAGCGCACCTGGGCCAGCCAGACGGCGTGGATGTGGGCCCGCAGCAGCGACTCATTGGCCAAGTCCAGGCGGGGAGGTCGCACCCGTCCAGCCACCATTTCGGCCCGGCGGCGAAAGTAGTACTGGTCGTGGCTGTTGAAGGCGCCGCAGTAGCTGAGGATGAGCCCCGGCTGCCCCTGGCGACCGGCCCGACCGCTGCGCTGGGCGTAGTTGGCTGGCGTTGGGGGAACGTTGCGCAGGTGCACCAGATCCAGATCGGCAATGTCGACCCCCAGCTCTAGGGTGGGAGAGCAAATGAGGTAGGGAAGGCGGCGCTCCCCGGGCTCATTGCGGAAGCGTCTCTCTCGCCGCTCCCGCTCCCCCGGCTGGACCACCTGGGCGGTGTGCTCTCTGGCTTCCAGGGATCCCAGCCCTGCTGCCCCGGCCTGGTAGAGGCGCTGGAAAAAGAGATTAACGGGGCGGCGGGCAGAGGAGTAGCCGCTCTGCTCGGCCCGGCGGGAATACAGAGGATCTGGCGGCGGCGAGCCATTGCCCAGGCACCAGCGCAGACAGCCAGCGTTGAGCTGGTAGGCTTCCTGGCCATTCTCCGAGTGGCGCCGCAGCAGGTCGTAGCTAACTAGGAGAGAAAGCAGGGATCCCAGAAGCTCGTCGTAAGCTTCTCTGGTCAGCTCGAGATACTTGATGAGAAAGCGCCCAATAGCGCTGCGGTGGCCCAGGCTGAAAGTTGTTATGTCCTTTCCGTCGCAGCTTTGGCGGGCAAACCAGGTGGCCGTCCGCAGCTCGTCGTACTCTTCTAGGCCCCAAAACTCGTTGAGATGTTGCTCGGCCCGCCGGCGCAGCGTTCTCTGGGGTTCTTTCTCGAGCAGACGGACATCGATGGCCAATTTCCGCCGAAACTGATCCAATACGGCCCGCAGCAGGCCCTCTCGCTCGCCAACGGTTGCTTGGCCAAACCAGGGGTGAAGGGAAGCCAGGGCAGGGCTTTGGCAAAGCTCTTTGAGCCCGCGGTATTCGATTTTCAGCAGCCCCACCTGTTCCAGGTTGGGATGGGTGACCCGCCAGCCGCGCCGCAGATCTTCGTAGAGACGGTATTCTGTCAGGTCTGTAAAGGTCTGCCAAACGTCCTGAGCAAGGGAAGACTGGGGATCCAAATCGGGGTTTTGGGTAATGTCGGCAAGGCTCAAGCCTGAGGCCTGCACCACTGCCGGGGCTACCTCTGAGAAGTCCAGCTCTTTTTTCTCCTGCAGGGCAGCATAGAGCGCGGCCCGCAAAAGGGCCACGTGGACAAAGTCGTTGAAGTGGCCGGCCTGCAGGGAGGCGTCCTGGCGGTTGTCGGTAAAAGTCAGCAGCTTGCTGCAAGCGGCCTGGGTTTGCTCGGCATGGCGCAGCAGGGAGGTGGCAAGGATGGTGGTGGCGCTGGAGCGGCCTTCGCTAGAGAGGGAAGCCAGCTTGACAAACTCCCGCTCGCGGCCACTGTAGTACTCGCCGCAAGCTAGGCAAAGAGAAAAGGGCTGGGGCTGCCACCACATCTTCTGCGCCTCCGCCTGGGGGTACTCGGAAAAGGAGCCATCCGGGCGCACCCAGACCGCTTGGGGGACGCGCTTTCCCCAGTTGGGCCAGAGTCTGCCCTCAGGGGTGTACCAGTCTTCGGGGATCTGCTCCAGCGACCACTCGTTGTCAAGAGGATCCAAGCTCAGGTAACCGGCTTGCTGGTCTTCGTCCTGCTCTACCTCTTCTCCCACGGGATAGGGCAGGAACTGATCCCTGGACTTGAGGACGTGGTAGTAGTCCTGCCCACACTGGCGGCAGAACTTGACGGGGAAAAAGAGCTTGCCCTCCCCCGCCTGCATCTGCCCTTCTAGGGAAAATTGCCGCTTTTCCCGACTCTCCAGGGTGGCGTAGAGGGTGCGGCCCTGGGAGATAAACTGGTGCAGCTTGAAGGCCACTCCTCGGCTGCGGTCGTCTTTGAGGCTGCTGGCGTGGGCAAGGAACTGGCGCAGCGTTGCCGCACAGTTTTCGCTAGCGGTGCCGGTCAGTTGGGCCAGTTGGGCGGCCACCTCGGAGAGCTCCCTGGGCACGCGGCGCTTGATGCCGTCGGGACTTAACTCTAGGCCCAGCTCGTACTCCAACCAGCGCATCAAGGGGTGGCGGCGCAGGCTAGCTAGGTCGGTGGGCCAGGGGGGATCGAGGGCG
This sequence comes from Thermostichus sp. OS-CIW-20, assembly GCF_054061455.1. Lineage (NCBI taxonomy): Bacteria > Bacillati > Cyanobacteriota > Cyanophyceae > Thermostichales > Thermostichaceae > Thermostichus > Thermostichus sp. OS-CIW-20. Next base: position 30,886 of record NZ_JBSSEF010000001.1, on the reverse strand, counting down.
GGTTTGAGCTCTTCAGGTGAAGGCGGGCCACCTTCGCTCAAAGGGGCCAGGGTCTCCTCGATAATCTGCTCCGGTGTGAAGGGATGGCCAAAGAAGCGGCTGGCGAAGTCGGCCACGGTCTGGCGGCGCTCCAGGGCACTGGCCTCGGGGCGGGAGATCATGGTGGCGCTGGTGCCAATGTGCACCAGGTTCTTGGCGGCGCAGCGTCCCTTGAGGCGGCGAACCAGCATGGCCACGTCGGCCCCCTGCCGACCCCGGTAGGTGTGCAGCTCGTCAAAGACCAGAAAGCGCAGGCCGTTGGGGCTGAGGAAGCGCTGATCTTCGGGGCGCACCAACAGTAGCTCGGCCATCACGTAGTTGGTCAGCAGGAGCTGGGGTGGATCCCGGCGCAGATCTTCCCGGTCGCTTTCTGCAGTTTCCCCGGTGTACTTGGCAAAGCGCAGGGGAAAAGGGCGACCGTAGCGTCGCTCGTAGCGTTCGCGCAGGGTTTGCAGGGCCTGGTATTGGGAGTTCACCAGGGCATTCATGGGATAGACCACCAGGGCCGTTACTTGGTGTGGGGATCCCCCCTGGCGAATCCAGTTGTCAATGATGGGCAAGAAGTAGCAAAGGCTTTTGCCAGAGCCGGTGCCGCTGGTAACGACAAAACTCTTGCCTGCTAGGGCCTTGGCAACAGCTTCCTCCTGGTGGCGGTAGAGGCGGAAGGGTCTGCTATCCTCAAAGCGGAAGATGCGGGCTGTTTCTTCAGTAATCCGCCCCGTTTCAGCCAACTCATCAACGGTTGGGCCGGCTACGTAGGCAGGGCTAAGCTGCACAAGCGGCTCTGGCCAGAGGTGGATCCCTTCTTCCAGGGCTTGGTCTACAAACGCCTGTGCCCGTGGGTCGGCAATGAGAAAAAAGGAGCGGACGAAATTGGCGTAGTCCTTTAGAACCCTCTCGTGCAGGTCAAAAATGGTGGCCATCGGGGCTCTCCAAAGCCATTTTGGCTAGGTTAAGCCTAGCAGGTGTTCTAGCGACTGCAAGAGGATCGCCCTGAGGCTTGGGCTGGGAGATCTTAGGGAGAGGAGAGGCGTTGCTCGTGCAGATCTCCCTCCCATTTCAACTTGCCGCGTAAGTTGCGGATCTCGGCTTGCTCGTAGAGCCGAATGAGGGTGCGCAGCGCTTCGTGAATTATCTCGCGCTTGGTCTTGAGGCCGGTTAGCTGGCGAGCCCGCTCGATCAACTCGATCAGCTCGTCATCCAAGACAACGTTAGTCCGCATGGGAAGCTCCCCTGTTTACGCATAATGATTAGTGTTGCGCCAGCTTCTCCCATGCCTCTAGCACCAGCCGCCGGGTGCGGTACTCGCCAAATTGGCGGATTTCTTTTTCCTTGAGCACGCGAAAGGTTTCGCCGGGGAAGGTGCTAGCAGCAGCGCGGGTAGCGTAGCCAGCCGGCTCGAGCGGGTCTGCCACCTCTTCCCGCGGGTCGAGTATGTCTTCCAGTTCGCGTTCGGTGAGGTCTGCCGGGTCGAGGATGTAGCGCAGTTGCTTGCGGGTGAGGCCGTAGAGCCGGGCGTAGTACGCATCCAGTTCAGCGCGGAGGATGGCGCGGCGTTCCTCGTTCCAGGTGAACGGCGGGAAGGGGAAGCCCTCACCCAGTGCTGCGGGCGAGGGGGTCGGGGGGTGAGGTCTAATCACAGCCCGCAATCCTTCGTCTGCCTCTCGCCATACGTCGTCGGGGAAGGGTTTCATGTCCCACGCGGTGTAAACCAGTTCCAGCACGCGCGGGACGATGAAGCGCAAATCTCCGGCAGTGTAGACGGAGGGCGGCAGGACGGGGAGTTGGCGGAGGATGAAGAATCCAAGCGAAGTACCGCCAATTTTCTGGCGAGTGACAAAATCCAAGACCAGACTGCTGAAATTTGCCAACCATGCTGTAACAAGCACAGCAGATTGGGATTCAGGGAAGATAAGGGGTGCTTTATGTCCCACCCCCACCCTCGGCAGCAGGCTGAAGATGGCGGTGCGCTCATCCGTAGAACGTGCCACATCCCGGAAGCCGAGCAGCCAGCCGCGTCGCCACTCCTCCAGGCGGGCTTGCACCGCCTCGGCGGGCACCCAGTACCAGGGCTGGACAACAAAGTGCGGGTCGGCGTGCTGGTGCTCATCAGGCGTGGGCAGTTGGGTGCTGGAGCGGTCGCGCACGCCCTCATAGGTGCCGTAGCGGTGGTCATAGTGCCAGATCATCTTGGCTTCGTAGAGGGGGAGGTAGCCCTCACCCCCTTTCTCCCCCTCTCCCCAAGCTTGGGGAGAGGGGGACGGGGGGTGAGGGGATGGATGCTCGTAGGAATGGGCAGTGACATAGGCAGCAATCTCTTGGAGGACTTGTTCTGTGTGGTCGAATATCTGCTCATTGGTAAAGCGCAGAATGGCAAAGCCATGTTCGCGCAGGATTTCCTCCCGCAAACGGTCGCGTTCCTGCTGAGTGGGTTCGCGGTGCACGGCGCCATCTATCTCAATGATCAGGCGGGCATCGTCACAGAAAAAGTCAGCGATGAATTGTCCAATCGGATGTTGACGCCGGAATTTTCGGCCTAGCAGCCGACGGTCACGCAACAATTCCCAGAGCAGGCTTTCGGCGGTCGTCGCCTCGCGACGCAACTGCCGCGCCCTGGCAATCAGTTCCCGGCTGGCCCTGGGTAACTTGTACTCCCCCTCTCCCGCAGCGTGGGAGAGGGGGCTAGGGGGTGAGGGCACAAACCGGTTCCCCACCAGCCGGTAACCTTGCTTTTCCAGCTCTGCACGGGTGCGGAAGAGGTGCGAGTCGTTGGACATGTGGAACATCGCCATGAAGCGCACGTCCCAAGGGTTTTCACCCGTGCGTTCGTTCACCAGTACCGGCACGCGCTGGTAGATGGCGCGGGTGAGGTCGGCGTCTTGCCGGGTGCGGAAGACCGGCAGGGTGCGGGTGTTGGGGTTGATGACGGCTAAGTCGTGTGGTGCCAGAGGCAAAAGTTTCAACGGATTCCGTATATCTTCAGGACGGTGGCAGAAAAATGCGAAATGAATCTGTCGTTTTGGATCGCCTGTCCCGCAGATCGTGAGCAAGCAAAACTTCATTAGTGAAATAACCGACGGAAATAACTTTTCACGATTGTCAAAGTCGAACAGGCTGAGCAGTTGCCCTTTTTCCACCAGATCGGCGAAGAAGAACTGATTGGTGGCGTCGGTGGCAATGCCGGTAGGAATGATGATGCCGGCCCGTCCGCGGGGGCTGAGCAGGCTACGCACCCGTTCGGCAAAGACCGAGTAGGTGTTGATGTCGCCGCGCCCGGTGAGGGGATATTGACCACTGCCCCGTAAAAAGCGGCTGGTGCTTTCGGCGCCGTGCAGGGCACGCTGGTAGTCCTGCCAGAGGGCGGGGTTGGTCTTGGGTAGGTCGGCGATCAGCCGTTTGCGGGCGGCGGCATTCGGAGCCCGAGCAATGGCGGTATTGCGGCTGGCAAAGAACTCTTCTTCCTGCAACTTGATGCGTTCCCAGGGTGGATTGCCGAGGATCACATCAAAGCCGCCACTTTCAAACACCTCCGGGAACTCCAGCGGCCAGTGGAAAAACCGGTTCTCGACGGCGAGGGCCTGAGCAGTGGCAAGGGCCTGGGAGGGGGTTCTCTCCTGCAGTCGATCAGCCACGGCTTGGGTGGTAATGGCCCTAGAGAAGTCAGGGATCAAGGGCTGGAAAAAAGCGGCTGTCCACAGGTTGCAGGCTTCCACTAGCTTTTGGTGTTGCGGGTCTTGGCAGTAGCGGCTGTAGAGCTGCTGCTTGCGGCTAACCTCTGCCGGGGAGTTGTCTGGAATGGCTTCTAGCTTCTGTCGCTCCTGGCTAAGCTCAGCCACCACCTGGTCAGTGTCAAAAGCAAGGGAAAGCTGCCCTGTTTGCAAACTCTGGCACTCGGTGCGATTGCGCTGCTTTAGCGAGCGGGCAGCCTCCTTGGAGTCAGCGCTAACCGGGGTAAAGGCTTCATCGGGGATGCCCTTTTCCAAAATCGCCAAATCCAAGACACCCACCAGCGAATCGCCGCACTTGATGTGGTGATCCAGGAAGGTGAGGGGCTTGCCGGCGCAGTGGGCCTCCAGCCACAGGGCCACGCGGCAGAGTTCCACCGCCAGCGGGTTTTTGTCCACGCCGTAGATGCAGTGCGCCACCACGTCGCGGATGGCCTCGCGCACGGTCTCAGGGGCAGGCTCGTCTTCCCCGGTGCGAACCTTGGCCAGCTCCTTGCCCAGACGCCGGGCAGCCGCCAGGAGAAAATGTCCAGAGCCACAGGCGGGATCCAGAACTCGCAGCGAGAGGATGGCCCGTTCCTTTTCCTCGCGGCTGGCTGCAGACTTCAGCCGCTCCTGTAGCACCGGCTCTAGGGCCGAGCGGACAAGTTCCGCCACCAGATCTGGCGGGGTGTAGTAGGAGCCGGTGCTTTTGCGTTCGGAGCCGTAGCTGAGCTCAAACTGAGGCGTCGCCTGCGCAGTAAACAAGATCTGGGGCCGGTAGTCGAGCAGGCTTTCGTAGACGGATCCCAGCTCTTCCACATCGAGAGCGGCATAGTTAACCCGGCGCGGCGGGGAGGTCGCGTTTTCTCGGTAGTAGGCCAGATGCCAGAAGGCCTGCAGCAGATCCCGGTTGCTCAGGCTGCACTCATCCAGCTCCAGAGGGGCAAACAGCTCTCCGTTGAGAGGAGCAGCCCCCAAAAGCTGGGCCAGCTCCTCTTGGGAGAGCACCCGCCAGAGCACTCGCAGGCTGCACCAGAGATCCTCATGTTCCGTAAAGGCGCTCCGCCGCTCCAAAAGCTGCCGCAGCCGACCCACGCCGTAGTGATCCCGGTAGAGAGGACTGGCGCTAATTAGCCCCCGCTCCTCCGAGACCAAGAGAAACAAAAAGCGATAGACCAGCCGCAGCAGTTGTCGGTAGAACTCCTCCGGGGTGAGGCGGTTCAATCCAGAAGAGGCCAGCCGCTCCCGCAGTTGGGAGTTTTTGGGATGGGCAAGAAAGCCGTTGGCCAAGCCCTTGAGGCATTCTTCCACCCCATCCCGCAGCCGCTCGCGGACTCGCCCCCCCTGTTCCAGAGCTTGCTGGTAGTACTTCTCCAGCCAACACTCCCGCGCCTGCTCCGCCCTTTGGGGCAGGTGGCTGCGGTGCAACAGGCGAAACAGGATGGCAAAGTCGTTAAAGCGCTGCTCCTCCAGGATCTGCTGCAGGTCAAACTCCACATAGGCCTGCCGGCGCACAAAGGTGCTGTCTCGCAACAGGCGGAGGATCAGCCCGTTGGTGACGATGCCCCAGAGGTGCTCGCTGCGGTTGAGATACTCCTGCAGCAGCGAGTGAGGGGCTAGACGCGGCCTGCCAGTAGGAGCCAGCCGTCCCAGCTCCTGGCGCACCCCCACAATGTGCACCGGCGGAGCGTCCTCTGCTTCGCCAGCTCGGTGGGAGATGGCAAAGGTGGCGCCGTCAATCTCGTAGGCCCGCTGGTTGTAGCGCAGCTCGTAGCCCAGAAGGCTGAGAAAGGGAATGACCCAGGCATCGCGGGTAACCGACGTGGCCGGATCCCCTTCTGGCAGACGGGCCAGCCGACGGCGGAAAACTTCCCACTGGGTGCGGGCATCGGCAAAGACGCTGGCCATCTCCTCGGTCAGGCTGCGCTTGTCGTCTAGCCCAAAGTCTCTCGGCTTCTGGCCCGGCAGCTCGCCGGCCAAAAGCTGCTCCAGGATGTCCGGCCCCAAGAGGCCCCCTTCAAGGCGTAGTGCAGGAAATTGGCTCATCTGGACAGCAGAGGTTGTAGGACAAGAATTCCCAGCAGATCCGGGGGAAACTGCGGCTTAACCTCCAGCCCGCGCACGCGCTGGGAGATAGCCTGTCGGATGCGCCTGTGGGCATCAGCCAGCTCGCCAGCCCGCCGGCAAATGGCCTCCCGGATCCCTTGCTGAAGGGGGTGTCCTAGGCCCCAGTTTTCTGCAGTCGGCGGCCAGGGGCTGAGGCTGTCTAGCACATGCTGCACCAACTCCTGCTTTTCCGCGAGCGGCAGGTTGGCATCTGGCGTGGCTTTGGCCAAAAGCTGGAGCGCTGCCCCAGTTTCCAGCCAGCGGGCTGCGCCTCTTTCCAGGCCAACCCCTCCCAGCACCAGCACCTCCTCCGCCAGCAGAGGCTGAGCCAGCGGCTGCTCCACCAGGTAGCGCACGCGCAGCAACAAGAGGGTGGTGAGCTCGGCCACAGCCCGCGTCCGCACAACCCCGCAGCGGGAGACGACGGCCTCTTCAGGATTATCTAGAGCCTTCTCCAGCAAAAAGTGGGCCAGGGCAGCGATGAGGCGGTGGTTGCGGCCAACGTACTCCGCTCCTTCTGGCGTGGGGGAGACAAAGCTAATCCGCCAGTGTCCACCCTTGGGCTGGGGCAGGGCTGAACGAATGGCCTCCGGCAGGGTTGCCGTGCCCTCTCGGCTGAGGTTGACCTGGAAGACTCCAGACTGCCGGTCAGGGATCACGGCCAGGCCCAGGCGCTGGGCGGCAGCGAGAAAAAATTGCTGTACTGCCTGCGGATCCCCCAGCACGGCGTCTGTAGCCTCCAGTTCCCGCTGCACTTCTTCAGGCTTGAGGGATCGCTGGGCAAAACGGGTGCGGTTGCGCCGCTCCTGCTCGGCAGAGCGATCCCACCGGGCGTGAAACCGGCTCACCTCTGCCATCCCCAGATCCAGCTCCAACTGGCGCTCCCCTGAGCCGGATCCCTGGCGCAAAAAAAGCGCCTCCAGCACCGCCTGGGTAACGCTTTCACTCGCTTCGGGAACAGGCACGTGGGTGCCAAGGGTGCGGCGAATTTCCCGCGCCTTGTCCAGCAGCACCTTTAGCACCACGCCGTCCACAGGGTTATCTCGCCCAAAAAAACGAATGACCTTGACCCGGGGGGCCCGTTGGCCGTAGCGATCCACCCGCCCCTCCCGCTGCTCCAGCCGGTTGGGGTTCCAGGGCAGGTCGTAGTGGATGACGGCTGTCAATTTTTCCTGCAGGTTGATCCCTTCCGAGAGGCAGTCGGTGGCCACCAGCACCCGTGGCTGGTCAACGGCCATTTCCGCAATCTTGGCCTCCCGCTCCTCGTCGCCCATGCGGCCGGTTACGCAGGCTACCTGAGTTGCGGATCCCAGGTGTTGTCGAAGGTGGTCGGCAAGATACTCCGCCGTGGCCACATAGCGGCACCAGAGAATGGGGTGAAAGCTCTCTTTGAGGAGCCGCTTCACTAGCTCGATGGCCCGCGCCAGCTTGGTGTCTTGGTCTACGCCACGCAGTTGACCAGCCAGGCGGGCGAGCTCGCGCAGCCGGCGGCGGTCGCTGTCGGGCAGAGTTTGATCTGCTGCTTCGAGGGCTGGCAGCGGTAATTCGTCGTCAGTACGCTCTTCTGCTGACTCGAACACCCAGCGGCTAAAGCTCTCCTCGGCCTCTTCAGCTTCTTCCTCCCGGGAGCCTGCACCGCGATTGGCCAGCGCTGCCAAGGCCGCTGCCGGACTGGACATGACACAGCGCAAAAGAGCCAGCGCCCCCCAGTAGCGTACTCGCCGCCGCCGCTGTTCCATCTGCTGGCCGGTGCGCACCAGCTCCGCGCAGAAGGCATAGGTGCGCTCAAACAGCTCGCGGTAGCGGGGCGAAAGGTCATAGGTCTCATCTTCAGCTTCTCGGCTTGGGAAGCAGGCGGTTTCTTGCCAGGTCTCCTTAATGTCCCGCCGCGTGCGCTGGACAAAGTGACGGGCCAGCTCGAGGCGCTGGCTCTCAGTGAGATCCTGAAAGTCCCACGCCTCAAACTCAGGCCGCAGCAGCCCCAGCAAGGAACGGAAGGCCTCTGGGATGCCGCTGTGGGGAGTAGCCGTCAGCAGAATCAGGTGGCGGTTGGGCGCTTGGGCAATGGCTCTCAAAAGGGCATGCCGCTCCTGCTGAGCTCTGCCGGAACTGGCCGCTGCCGCACCGTGCACTTCGTCGGCAATGACCAGCTCAGGACAAAACTGTAAAAATTGAGGGCGGTTGCGCTCTGTTTTGACAAAATCAATGCTGGCCACCTGCACCGGGAAGTATTCGTAGAGGCTCTGTCCCAGCGGGGTTTGCCGCTCCAGTTGCCCTACCGTCCCCGAGCGGATAACTACCGGCTCGAGGTGAAACTTCTCGGCCAGCTCCCTGGCCCACTGCTCGCACAAATAAGGCGGGCAAAGGACACAAAAGCGCCGGATCTCGCCGCGATCCAGAAGTTCTCTGGCTATCAGCAGCGCTTCGATGGTCTTGCCCACTCCCACGTCGTCGGCAATAAACAGCCGCACCGGATCAAGGCGCAGCGCCATGAGCAACGGCACAAACTGGTAGGTTCGGGGCCGGATGGAGATGCGCCCCAGCGAGCGAAAGGGAGTGGCGCCCTCGCGCAAGATAAGCCGCGCTGCCTGCCAGAGGAGATGGGCGGCTGCAGCATCGGCAACTCGGTCGGCGCAGGGCAGCGGGAAGAAGGCCGGCTCGATGCGCTCAAAGGGCAAGGTGCCGCCTACAAGGTTCATCAGTTGTCGGTGAATGTGAATCGCATCCTCTGGCGTACCAGTAAGGGGCCGCAGCACTACCCCTTCTTCGGAATCAGCGGGGAGCACCACCCACTCGCGGTGGCGGCAGCAAACAATTGAGCCAGGCTGCATCGATCGGGATCCCTAGAGAGCTTTCTCCATTTGAGATTTGTATACATCTTTGCCGCTTTCCGGGAATGACTGCCGAGCTTCTGCGGCTTTTTTGAGAACCCCCTACAGCCTGCCTGGACAGAACTTCTGCCGGCGCCATGGCCGGCAAAAATTCTACGTGTTGGAAAATGGCCCAGTTGGGTCTCGCCCAAGCCTTTTGCAGGGATCCCTCCTACCCAAAACGTGGGGTGACGGTAGGATGAAACAGAGCTGGCCCCAAGCACTTCCAGCCGCTTGCCCGATGAGCAGCAGCCGTTATCCGTTTGAGCGCGTTCGCGAGCACTTGCTCTTTCAGTCTTTGGAAGATGCTGAGTGGAAGGCATTGACGGCTGCCCTACTGCCCAGCCGCTTTTCCCCCGGCCAGGTGATCTTCCAAGAAGGGGATCCCAGTAGCGACCTATACGTAGTTCTCAGCGGGATCGTGGAGCTGCGTCGCCAGTACATGCGCCATCCCGGCGATTATTGGCTGGCCACGCTGCATGCCGGGCGCGTGTTTGGGGAACTTTCCTTGCTGACGGGACGGCGACGTTCCTTTACCGCGGTGAGCCTGACCGAAGTGCAAACCCTGCGCCTCTCCCGCGAGGGGCTGCTCCTATTGCCCCTGGAAGTCCAGCTGAAGCTCTACCGCGCCTGGACCCAGATCATCGGCGAGCGCGTCTTTTGGCTCGACAGCATGTTCGCGGATCTGCTGGAACAGCGGGGAGCCGAAAACGTGGCCTCGGCTATGGCCTTGCTGCAGCAGCGCTACCCCGCTTGAGGAAAGCCAACCCCTGCAGGCAGGCCGGGATCCCTAAAGTTAAATATCAGTTGATACTACTCAAAAAAGAGGCCAGAAATAAATCAAGCGGTGGGATCCCAAATTTTATCTTCAGAATAGCCAGGGGTTGCGGTATTATGTGCTAAGCAGCCCCAAAGCACTTCAAGCAGCGAGGTTAAGAGCAGTGGTCAGGGTAGCCATCAACGGATTTGGTCGTATCGGTCGCAACTTTTTGCGGTGTTGGCTGGGTCGCTCCCAGTCCAATCTCGATATTGTTGCCATCAACGACACATCGGACGCCCGCACGGCTGCCCATCTGCTCAAATACGATTCCATTCTCGGGCCGCTGCAAGGGGCGGAAGTGGAGGCCGTCGAGGGTGGCCTGCTGGTTAACGGCAAGCATATCCACGCCGTTTCCGATCGCAACCCCAGCAACCTGCCCTGGAAAGAGTGGAAGGTGGATCTTGTTATTGAAGCTACAGGGGTGTTCGTAGACTATCAAGGGGCCTCTAAGCACCTTGAGGCGGGAGCCAAAAAAGTAGTGATCACCGCTCCGGCCAAGGGGGGCGACATTCCCACGTTTGTATATGGCGTTAACCAACACACCTATGACCCGGTGCGGCACAACATTGTCAGCAACGCCAGTTGCACCACCAACTGCCTTGCCCCCATCCTCAAAGTGTTGCTGGACAAGTTCGGCGTCTTGCGGGCCACGATGACCACCACCCACAGCTACACCGGTGACCAGCGGATTTTGGATGGCGGCCACCGCGATCTGCGACGGGCGCGGGCGGCGGCGTTGAGCATGGTGCCCACCACCACCGGGGCGGCCAAGGCGGTGGCGCTGGTGATCCCCGAACTGAAGGGCAAGCTGAACGGGGTGGCGGTACGGGTGCCCACGCCCAACGTGTCGCTGGTGGACTTGGTGGTGCAGACGGAGCGGCGCGTGATTGCCGAGGAGGTGAACGCGGCTCTCAAGGACGCTTCAGAGACCACGATGAAAGGGATCATTGCCTACTCCGATATCCCCTTAGTCTCCATCGACTACCGCGGCCACGACTGCTCGGCGATTGTGGATGCCGAGATGACCAGCGTGCTGGACGGGGATCTGGTGAAGGTGATGGCCTGGTACGACAACGAGTGGGGCTACTCGCAGCGGGTGCTGGATCTAGCTGAATATATGGCTGCTCACTGGGTTGAGTAGGCTGTTGTTTCCTGCCTCAATCCCTCAGAGGCGGAGAGGGAGAATTCGGCAAAAACCTGCCAGCGCTTGCCGTCATGGAGGAGGAGGGTCAGGGCAGAGGCGAGAAAGGATCCCTGGAAGAGGCGAGCCTTGAACTGCGGCCAGGCGGCGCGGAACTGGGCCGGCTGGAGATCCCGGAAGGCCACAGTCATGTGGGGCACAAAGGGACGGGCTGGAGCCGTTGCTTCTTCTTGCTTGAGAAGGAGGCTCATGTGCCGCTGGGCCTTGGCCTGAAGCTGTTGCAGCTCGGGGGAGGGCTCGACGTGAATATAAATAACCCGTGGCGGGAAGGCGCCGAAGCCACAGAGCTCAACGGCAACTGGCGCCTGCTCCTTAGCAAATGCTTCTAGGGATCCTGTCAGGGCCGCCAGCTGGGCAGTGGGCCACTCGAAAGGAGGCACCAGGGTGATGTGAGGGGGCGAGCGCAGGGCTGCGCGGCTGGCGAATTGCTCGGCAAACTGTTGTTTAATGGCGGTCACTTGCTCCTGCAGGTCTGGTGGGGGAAGGAGGGCGAGAAATAGCCGCTGTTGGGGAGCATCGATCAGCATTGCCGGACAGGTGAGGGATCCTTTTATCCAGGCTAGGGCAGCACATCCCCAGGCCTCTACCCCATTTCCTAGGGGTCAGAAGGTTTGTCGGGATGCCCGACGTCTTCTTTAACTACTCATATAATTATCTAGTGATTATTCGGTGGCAGTAGGAGACACGGATCCTCACATGACCCAGCTTTCCGCTCCCCTTCCCACGCCGGCAAGCCCATCTGCAGAACCTCAGCCGGATCCGATTCCGTCTTACCATTGGCATCTGTTCCTCTGCGCCGACCAGACCAAGCCCAAGTGCTGTGAAAAGGCGGTGGGGCTGGAAGCCTGGGAATACCTGAGGCTGCGGATCCAGCAGTTGAACCTGGAGCTGGCGGGCGTGGGCCCTCTGCGCGTCAACCGCACCAAGGCCAATTGTCTGCGGGCCTGCAACTACGGTGTTCCTGGGCCGGTGTTGTTGGTGTACCCCGGCGGGTTCTGGTACCACTCGGCCACGCCGCCGGTGATAGAGCGGGTGCTGCAAGAGCACATCTTGGGGGGAAAGCCGGTGGCCGAGTATCTGGTTGCTCAAGATACTCTGATTGCCCCTCAGCGCCCCTGATCCAGGAGGGCATGGATGGCCTCCACGCAGGCCGCGGTTGCCTGCTGCAGCTCAGCTTTGTCGCTGGAAGCCGGCGGGGGGATCAGCCTGCCGATGCGCACCGTGATGGGGCAAAACAAGCGCGGCCAGCGGGATCCCTTGGGCAGCACCTTCTCGGTGCCCCAGAGGGCTACGGGGAGCAAGGGTGTCTGGGTGCGCGCTGCCACCAAGGCTGCCCCCAGGTGAGGCTGGGGGATGCGGCCATCGGGGGTGCGGGTGCCGTTGAGAAAGATTCCTACCGCCCAGCCCTGGGCCAGGGCTGCCTCTGTGGCCCGCAAGGCGCTGCGATCCGCACCTCCCCTTTTGACCGGGTAAGCCCCGTAGAGCCGGATCACCTGCTTCAGCACCGGCACCTGGAACAGATCTTCTTTGGCCATGAAGGCTACCGGGCGGCGCACCGCATTGGCCACCAGCGGCGGATCCAAGTGGCTGGCGTGGTTGCTGACGATGATCAGGGATCCGTGGCGAGGCACGTTTTCCTGCCCATAGGTGCGCCCAAAATACAGTCCCCGAAACAAGGGGTTGACCACCAGCCACTTGAGCAGCCAGTAGGCCAACCAATCCCGGCGGCGATAACCCATCTGTGAGTCCAACGATCCCTGCCACTCCGGCAGCAGTTCCCTTTCTGAGTGTAGTGGAGGGTGGGTGGTAAACTACCCGGCTCCGACCGCTAAGCGGTACGGAGCGGGCTTTCAGTAGCCCTGAGCCTGTTCTGCTTTACCAGAGAACAAAACAAGCCCGGACCTCTAGGCTGGTTTACGGCAGCCCCCAAGAGCGCAATCACATTCGCACCATTCAAATCCGCATCTCCTCCCCATCCACAGTGCCCACACTTGAACGACTTGCCACTGCGGTAGGACTGCGCAGGATCGGGATGGATGTGTAAACACTTGTGACAGGTCTGCGACGTGTAAGCAGGCGGCACAAGAACCAGAGAAACCCCTGCAACCCTCGCCTTGTATTCCAGAAACTGGCGTAGCTGGTAGAACGCCCAACTGTTGGCCCTGCGCCTTTCGGTTTTGCTGCGGGGTTGTTGATTGACTCTTTCCCGGATCCCTGTCAGGTCTTCCAGAGCAATAGCGCTGTTGGTAGCTTTTGCCCTAGAGACAATAGCTTTGGAGATGCGATGATTGACCCACGTTTGAAAGCGTCTCTCCTTGCCAGACAGCCGTTGCAACAGTTCTCTGCATCTGCGCCGCGAACTGCGTGTGCCCTTACTGGCTTTGCGTTGGAGTACCGCCCTCAACCGGGAGTAGTGGTCTCGGACTCTGCTCAACTGCTGTCCATTCCAGTGATCTCCTTCCGATGTATGAGCAATATCCGTCCTGCCCAAATCCACCCCGATCACCTTGTCGGTATCTTGTTGCTTGGGCGGGTTTTTCTCTACGCAAATCTGGATGTAGTAGGAGCCATCCTTCCGCTGGACTAGGGTGGCCGATTTGGGGTTAGAGCCAGCCAGCATTCCCCTCTGGTAGTTACCAATGGCTAGCTCAAAGCGTTCTCTCCCTTCCACCGTGGTCAGCGACACCGTCCAGTCTTTCTCGCGGAACGAGAAGATACGAGCGTCGTAGGTAGCGAACCTACGCTTGAACTCTTTAACTGGACGGTTGCGCTGTCTCGCCACTTTGCGGGCGCCGGCCACCCGCCTGCACACCTGTTGAGCCAAGTTACTGGACAAGCCGAACCGGGCTCGAATCTCGTAGTAGCAAAGGGATTGCAACTTGACCGCGTTGACGATCTTCTCCGGCGTGTTCTGGTTGACCCAGTTCAAGGCTTGGCCAAAGGCCTCCATCGTCGCGTCCAATTTGGCGGCTTGTGACGGGAACGCCTTGAGCTTACAGGATATGGTCAGGACTTGGCTCATAAGTCCATTGTACTTCATCAAAGCGCATTCCTCCCGGCACTGACCCTACGGGTACAGTGCGGGGCTCCTGCGATTTCTAGCTGAAAGGGATCCCTGGGCTTCAGCTCTCCAAATCGGGATCCTCACCCAAAGCCCGCAATCTTGCCGCCAGACGCTCCGCCCGTTGATGTTCTCGCTCCGCCCTTTGGCGTTCTTGCTCGGCCCGTTCCCGCTCCAACTCAGCCCGTTCATCGCCGGTCAGCAGCAACTGCCCTTGGGCATCACACCAGCGCAGCCAGCGAGCTTGTTTCCCCTCAAAAACGCCTTCCCACACCGTCAGGCCCAGCCCCACCTGTTCTAGCCAGGTCTCGGTCATTTCCGCGTAGTGGCGGCCCCGCAGTTCGAAAATGCGCAACTCCTCTGGCCCCAGCTCATGATTGGGATCGAAGACCGCGTAGTAGCTAACTCGCATCTGCTCATAACGGCTCAGCTTGCCTTCCAGCTCGTCGCCTTCGCGGTTGGAGACGATCTCGATCACCACATCCGGCGGCTTGTCAAATTGCCAGAGCAGGTAGCAACGGTTTTGCTTCTCCCACCATTGCTCCGGCACCGTGACGTCCAGGCTGAGAAAAACATCCGGCACAATCGGGGGCCGACCGATGGCGGTGTAGATGCCTACATTTGCCGCTGCTAAAAAGGTTTTGCCGCGCAAAGCGCTGTAGAGAGCTCCAGTCAGGAGGCGCTGCTGTTTTTCGGAGGCGAAATTATCCACCGGGGTATCGTCCTCCGTCACAAGGTCGGCAACGTCGGGAACCAGCAGTTCAGTATCCATGGGCAGATGGGGGTGGGGATGCTAGCGATCTTAGCTGCTCACCTCAGGGATCCTCTGCTCCCTGAGAAACAGAGAAAACAGAGTCCTCGAGCAAGCCCAGGTACAATCGAGAAAGCTTTACTTAACGATGATTTCTTTTTCTTCGCTGCTCGATGCAGATCGACATCCGTCCTGCGGAAAACTCGGACAGTGCGGCTCTGCTCCACATTTTGCAAGTGGTCTTTGCGGAGTATCCAGGCTGTGTATTGGACATCGAAGAGGTGCCGGAGTTGCTTCAGCCTGCCACAGCTTTCGCGGAGATGGGGGGATCCCTTTGGGTGGCGCAGCATCAAGGTCAGGTGGTCGGCTGTGTCGGCCTTGTGCCCGATGGGATCCCTGGGCGCATGGAGCTGAAAAAACTCTACACCCTGCCCGCAGTGCGCGGTCGGGGTTTGGGTCGGCGTTTGATTGAACAGGCCGAATTTGCGGCTCGGCAGCAGCAGGCGGACTCTCTGCATCTGTGGACAGATACTCGCTTCACGACAGCTCATCGGGTCTATGAACGGCTCGGCTATGTGCGTCTGCCGGAAATTCGTGAATTGCACGATCGCAGCAACTCTGTGGAGTATCACTACGAAAAGCATCTCCATTGAGGGTCGGGCTGTTGAACTGTGATGCGTTGGTGATTGGCTGTGGAGTGGTGGGCTGTGCCATCGCCTACGAATTGTCTGCGGCTGGCCTATCGGTGGTTGGGATCGATGCCGGGGATCCTGCCGCCGGCTCGACAGGGGCAGCTCTGGGGGTATTGGTGGGCATTTCCAGTCGGCAAGCGGGTGGGGAGACGGTTCAGCTTCGCCTGAAAAGCCTGGAGCTGTTCGATCCCCTAATTGCGCGGTTGGAGGAAGACCTGGGCCGGAGTTTGCCCGTCAATCGGCGCGGCATTCTCAAACTCCTCAGGGAGGAGGAAGTGGAAGCTTGGCAAGAGACCCTGGCGGCCCGCCGACAAGCAGGTTACCGCCTAGATCTGCTCAGCCCTGCCGAAGTGGGATCCCTGCAGCCCGGCCTGCGCAGCGACCTGGCGGCGGCCATCTACTCTCCCCAGGATCGACAAGTCCAACCCAAGCTCCTAACCCAGGCTCTCTTGGAAGCAGCCCAACGCAAGGGATCCCGCTTTTTCTTCCACCAGCCTGTCCAGAAGATTCAGCGCAGCTCGGATCCCCCCTTTCGCCTGCAAACGGTTTACACGCCCGCTCTCACCCTCTCGGCAGGGCACGTCATCCTGGCGGCAGGTCTGGGCAGCTCTCCTCTGGCCAAAGAGCTGGGGCTGCAGGTGCCGCTGCAAGCGGTCAAAGGTCAGGCCCTGCGGGTCAAAGCCCCCGGGATCCCCCTGGGGCCCGTGGTCACCGACGCGGATCTGCATCTGGTTCCCCTGGGGGATGGATCCCTGTGGGTGGGGGCAACCGTGGAGTTTCAGGCCCCCCATCCCCAGCCGACGCTGCTGGCCTTACAGGATCTGCTGGCCCACGCCATCGGCATCTGCCCGGCCCTAGCCGAAGCCACCCTGCTGGAGCACTGGGCCGGCCATCGACCCCGACCGCTGGGGCAGCGCGCCCCCATTCTGGGGCCGGCTCCCGGCTATGTCAATCTTTTGGTTGCCACCGGCCACTACCGCAATGGAGTGTTGCTGGCCCCGATTAGCGCCGCCATCCTGAGGGATTTGGTGCTGAAAGGGGAAACAGCCCTGTGCGATCTAAGCGCTTTTGCCCCAAGACCTAAACAGGGCTGAGCTGGCCTATCCACTGAGGTAGCAAGACTTATGTCAGAATAGAAGGTTGCCCGGCTCAGGCCGGGCCAGTGTGTGATCTGTCGAGTCCTGCAAAGGAGAAAAGAGCCTTGCCGAAATTTGCCCTGAAAGCCCTCTGGCTGGAAAACGATTTGGCCATCGCCGTGGATCAGGTGGTGGCCAAAAACCGCAGCCCCCTCACCCGCTACTTTTTCTGGCCGCGGGATGACGCCTGGGAACAGCTCAAAGCCGAGCTGGAGAGCAAAACTTGGATCAGCGAGGAAGATCGCATCACTCTACTCAACCAAGCCACTGAACTGATCAACTACTGGCAAAACGGCGGACGCGAGCGCCCCATCAGCGAAGCCCAAGCCCAGTTCCCCGACATCCTCATCGGCGGCAACGCCTAGCTCTCCCCTCCCCGCCGAGGCCGCGACTCCAAACCCAACCCATCTTGATGGGGATCCTGCTTTTGGGCTAGATTAGCACTCGGGATTTCAGAGTGCTAACTTTGGGCTCGGCCAAGCCAATGGATCGCCGGGGCCCTTCTGGGATCCCACTCCGCCTGGCAGCGCTAAGCGGCCCAGTTGAAACTAAGAGGATCGGGGATTCTATGGCAAAACAGATTCTGTTTAGGGAAGAGGCCCGCAAGGCATTGGAGCAGGGCATCAATCAACTGGCGGATGCAGTTAAGGTTACCATTGGCCCGAAAGGGCGCAACGTCCTTCTGGAGAAAAAGTTCGGCGCCCCCCAGATCGTCAACGACGGGGTCACCATTGCCAAGGAAATTGAATTGGCGGATCCTTTGGAGAACACCGGTGCCCAGCTGATGCGGGAAGTGGCCACCAAGACCAACGACGTGGCCGGAGACGGCACCACCACAGCCACCATTTTGGCCCAGAGCATGGTGCAGGAGGGGTTGAAGAATATTTCGGCAGGAGCCAACCCTGTAGCTTTGCGGCGCGGCATCGAGAAGACCACTGCCTACCTGGTGGAGCAAATTGCCGCTCAAGCTAAGCCTGTGGAAGGCCGCAAGAACATCGCCGAGGTAGCTACCATCTCTGCCGGCAACGACCCGGAAGTGGGGGAGATGATCGCCAGGGCCATGGATGCCGTGGGGCGAGATGGGGTGATTACGGTCGAAGAGTCCAAGTCCTTGGAAACCCAATTGGAAGTTGTCGAAGGGATGCAGTTCGACCGCGGCTACATTTCCCCCTATTTCGTCACCGATACGGAGCGGATGGTGGCCGAATACGAAAATGCCTATCTGCTCATCACCAGTAATAAGCTCTCCAATCTTCAGGATCTGGTGCCTGTTCTGGAGCGGGTAGCGCGAGAGGGACGGCCGCTGCTGGTGATTGCCGAGGATGTGGAGGGAGAAGCCCTGGCCACTTTGGTGGTCAACAAGCTGCGGGGGGTGTTGAACGCGGTGGCGGTGAAGGCGCCGGCTTTTGGGGATCGGCGCAAGGCCATGTTGGAGGACATTGCCATCCTCACCGGTGGGCAGCTCATCTCCGAGGATATCGGCATCAAGCTGGAGAACGTCACCCTGGACATGATGGGGGTGGCCCGCAAGATTACCGTTACCAAAGACAAGACCACCATTGTGACCGACGGCAGCACCAAGGCGGCGGTGGAGAAACGGGTGGCCCAGATCCGCAAGCAACTGGAGACCACCGATTCCGAGTACGACCGCGAGAAGCTGCAGGAGCGGATCGCCAAGCTGGCCGGTGGGGTGGCGGTGATCAAGGTGGGAGCTGCCACTGAAACGGAGCTTAAAGACCGCAAGCTGCGCATTGAAGATGCCCTCAACGCCACGCGGGCGGCAGTGGAGGAAGGGATCGTCCCCGGTGGCGGGGCAACGTTGCTGCATCTTTCCAAAGGGATCCCGGCCTTCAAGGCCAACTTGAACGCAGAAGAGCAGGTGGGGGCGGACATTGTCTGCCGGGCTTTGCAGGCGCCGCTCTATCAGATTGCCCACAACGCTGGCCTGGAGGGGTCGGTGGTGGTGGAAAAGGTTCTGGAGAAGGAGATGCCCTTTGGCTTTGATGCCCTGACGGGCACCTATGTGGACATGTTTGCTCAGGGGATCGTGGATCCGGCCAAGGTCGTACGCTCGGCGCTGCAGAATGCCGCTTCCATCGCCGCCATGTACCTCACCACCGAAGCCATTGTGGTGGAAAAGCCCGAACCCAAGACGAAAACAGGAGCGAGCCGCTCCGGCGGTGCGGGGATGATGTAACTCCCCTAAACCATGCCCTTGTGGCCTAGGCCCCTATTCAGGGGCTTTCTCCCGTCTCCGGTCGCAGCAGGGGGAAGGCGATGACATCGCGGATGCTGGCAGCGTCGCACAGCAGCATCGCCAGACGGTCGATGCCGATGCCCAGGCCACCGGTGGGGGGAAGGCCGTACTCCAGGGCAGTGAGGAAGTCTTCGTCCAAAAAGTGGGCCTCTTCGTCTCCGGCTGCCTTCAGGGCCGCCTGGGCCTCCAGCCGCTGCCGCTGATCCACCGGGTCGGTCAGCTCCGAGTAGGCGTTGGCCGTCTCCCGCCCGACGATAAACAGCTCGAAGCGCTCCGCCAACCCCGGCTTGCTGCGGTGGGGCTTGGTGAGCGGACACACCTCCAGGGGATAGTCGAGAACAAAGGTCGGCTGGCGCAGGCGGCTCTCGCAGCAGTGCTCGAAGGCTTTGACCAACAGCTTGCCAGGGGAGTCGTGGGGGGAGAGATCGGGGATCCCCTGCTGGGCCAGGGCGGGCAAGAGCTCGGCGGTGGATCCCTTTTCCACGTCGATGAAGATGCCGGTGGCCTCCTCCACCAACTCCTGGATCGTTACCCGCCGCCAGGGTGGGGTGAGGTCAATGGTCTCCCCTTGGTAAGTAATTTGCAGGGATCCCCGCACTGCCAGGGCGGCGTTGCAGACCAGGGCTTCGGTCAGCTCCATCATCGTGTGGTAGTCGGCAAAGGCTTGGTAGGCCTCCAGCGAGGTAAACTCCGGGTTGTGGCGGGTGGAGATGCCCTCGTTGCGAAAGACTCGCCCAATTTCGTACACCCGCTCGATCCCGCCCACCACCAGCCGCTTCAGGTGCAGCTCGGTGGCAATGCGCAAGTAGAGATCTAGATCCAGGGCGTTGTGGTGGGTGATGAAGGGACGCGCCTCCGCCCCGCCGGGGATCACCTGCAGCACCGGCGTCTCGATCTCCACAAAGCCCCGCTCCTCCAGGGTCTGCCGCAGGGAGCGGACGATCTTGGCCCGGTCGAGCAAGGTTTGCTTGACCTCGGGGTTGACGATGAGGTCAACGTAGCGCTGGCGGTAGCGTTTCTCCACATCCCGTAGGCCGTGCCACTTATCGGGCAGGGGCAGCAGGGCCTTGGTCAGCACCTGGTACTCGTCCACCCGCACCGACAGCTCCCCTTTCTCGGTGCGCTTGAGACAGCCCTTGGCCCCCAGCCAATCGCCCACGTCAAGCAGCTTGTCCAGGTTCTTGAAGGCCAGCTCCCCCATGTGCTGCGTCAGCCGTTGCTTTTCCAGGTAGAGCTGGATGGTGCCAGAGCGATCCTGCAGGGTAAAGAAGGCCAGTTTGCCCATGACCCGCCGCGCCCGGATCCGCCCGGCCACCGCCACCTGCACATCCTCCCGCTCGGCGCCGGGCTCGAGATCGGCAAATTGCGCCTGCAACTCGGCAGCCAAGTGGGTAACCGGGAAAGAATAGGCGTAGGGCAGGATCCCTTGCTCCTGCAGGTGGCGGGCCTTTTCCAGGCGGGCGGCCCGTTGGGCAGCTTCGCTGCTGCTGGGGAGAGTGGACATAGGGGTAAAAGGGATAGAGGATTTCAGGGACGGACGGGATCCTTTTTTACGCTTCCGGCGGCGCGATCCCGTGGGAACGCAGCAGCTCCAAAAGTCTTTCGGCCCGTTGGCGTTCTCTTTCAGCCCGTTGGCGTTCTCTCTCGGCCCGCTGCTGCTCTAGGGCGGCCTTTTCGTCGCCGGTGGGTAAAACTTGGCCCTCTCGGTCACACCAGCGCAGCCATTCCGTGTTGACGCCCTCGAAGGATCCCTGCCAGAGGGTCAAGCCCAGGCCAATCTCCTCCAGCCAGGTGGAATCGAAGGGAACCAACTCTCCCCCCCGCCGCTGAAAAAGAACCAGTGGGGATCCCTGCAGCTCCCGCAGTTGCCGCAAAGGATCGTAAACCCCGTAGTAGCCCACGCCGGCGCGGGCGTAGTCCCTGAGTTTGCGGCCCAGCTCTTCTCCCTCGCGGTTGGAGACAATCTCAATGACCACGTCGGGAGGCTTGCCCATCTCCCAGACAAAGTAGGTGCGATCTTCCTTGCGCTCGAAGCTGGCGGGGGGAGCTACCTCCAGGCTGAGCATGACATCGGGCACGAGCGGCGGCTGCTTGAGGGCGTAGAACAGGCCGACGTTGGCCGTGGCCAGGAAGGGGATCGGCTCGCCGCTGTCTTTGGCTCTGGGCTGAAAGGAGGCGTAGAGGGCGCTCGTGAGCAGGCGCTGCAGCTTCTCCGAGTAGATGCTGTCCACAGGCTGGTCGTCCTCGATCACCAGGTCACTGATATCGGGTGGGGGCGGCGGTGGAAACTCCGCTGCCGGCGTCGAGGGCTTGAGGGGGCTAGAAGGTGCAGAAACCATGATGCCGGGATCCTTTGCAGGGCCGCTGCTAGCGACTGCTCGGTTGTTGGTCAATCGAGCCGATATCGAACCATCTCGAGGGTAGCAAAGGTTTTGGGGAAAAAGGCGACCAGAGAGCTTCTCCAATCCACACCAGAGATAGAAGCCCAACCCTGGGCCGAGGGCCTGCCTCCTGGAGCGGGGCAAGAGACAAAAAATCCTGCCCGACCTCCTCAGCTTTGGCCGGATCCCTTTTGGAAAGCAGCTAGCGCTCCGCCTGGGCGTTCAAGCTGGAGACGATCAGGTACACCACGAAAAGAAACAGGGCTACCAACGCCATAGGTCGATCCTTAGGTCAGTCTCTTGCGCCAGGGTCTGTAGGATAGTGTGCCCATCCGGGCCGGGATCCGGTTGCTGTTGTCGCACAAACCTTTATTCTATGACATTTTCCCGTAGCTTGGTTCTTGGGGGAGCTCGACCGCCCAACTGGGCAAGTTGGGGATCCCTTCTCACTGGCCAGGCTCGGAGCTGGGCAGAGCCACCAGCAGAGCTTCCAACACCCGCTGCACCCGGCTCAAGCGCAGGCCAGAGTCGGCCAAAACGGGGCTGTTGGGGATGATGGCGTGGCGGAACCCCAGCTTGGCGGCTTCCTTGAGGCGCTGCTCCAACTGCGCCACCGGGCGCACCTGTCCCCCCAGGCCCACCTCGCCGATCAAGACCGTAAAGGGATCCACCTGGCGATCTCGGAAGCTGGCGGCCACGGCCACCGCCACCCCCAAGTCGGCAGCTGGCTCGGCCACCTGGATGCCGCCGGCGGAGGCAATGTAGGCGTCGTATTTGGAAAGCGGGATCCCCACCCGTTTTTCCAGCACCGCCAAGATCTGCAAAAAGCGGTTGAGCTCGATGCCGGTGGCGGTGCGGCGGGGGGAGCTGTAGCTGGTGGGGCTGACCAGGGCCTGCACGTCCACCACCAAGGGGCGGGTGCCCTCACAGGCGACGATGGTGGCCGTTCCCGGCGTGGCCTGATCCCGGCTGCTCAAAAAAAGCTGCGAGGGATTGTCCACCTCCACCAAGCCAGAGGCGGTCATCTCGAAAACGCCGATTTCCTGGGCCGCCCCAAAGCGGTTTTTGACGGCGCGCAGCAGGCGGTGGCTCTGAAAGCGATCCCCCTCAAAGTACAAGACGGTGTCCACCAGGTGCTCCAGCACCTTGGGCCCGGCCAGGGATCCATCTTTGGTAACATGGCCAACGATGAGCAGGGCCACCCCCAGTTTTTTGGCCACTCGCATCAAGAGGCCGGCGCATTCCCGCACCTGGGAAACGGATCCCGGCGCCGAGCTGAGCTGCCCCCAGAAGATGGCCTGGATGCTGTCGATGATTGCCACCTGGGGCTGTAGGGCCTGGATCTCGGCCACAATGGCCTCCAGGTCGGTTTCCGCCAATAGGTAGAGCTGCTCGCTTTCTATCCCCAGCCGCAAGGACTCCGTCCCGCTAATGCGAGCGGCGCGCAGCTTGATCTGCTGGGCCGATTCCTCCCCCGACACGTACAAGATGGGCCCCCGCTTGGCGAGATGCGCAGCAGTCTGCAGCAGCAGGGTGCTCTTGCCAATGCCTGGATCGCCGCCGATCAACACCAGGGATCCCGGCACGATGCCACCTCCCAACACCCGGTCGAACTCGCCGGAGCCAGAGGAGAGGCGGGGGTGGCTCTCCGAGGAGACTTGGGAGAGGGGAAGGGCCGACAGGGGCATCCCGTTGCCGCGGCTGCGCTGGGGAACGAGCCGCTGCGGTGGCCCAGACTTAGAAGAGGGGGCGACGACCACCTCCGTCAGCGTGTTCCAGGCGCCACAGTTGTCGCAGCGGCCCAAAAACTTGGGGTAGCGCTCGCCGCACTGGCTGCACTCCCAGACGGTTTTGGCCTTGGCCATGAACAGGGATCCCGCCTCTTTCTTAGGATACAAGGACTCCGACCGGCTGCCGCTAGCTGTGGGGCAGGGGAACGGCGGGAATGGGCACCTCTGGCAAGGCCAGGGATCGGCACTGGGCGTGGTGGCGCAGCAGATGGTCACAGAGCACCAAAGCCACCATCGCCTCCACCATCGGCACCGCCCGCGGCAGCACGCAGGGATCGTGGCGCCCCCGCGCCGCCAAAACCGTCTCCTGCCCGTCGAGGGTGACGGTGCTTTGGGGCTGGCGAATGGTGGCGGTGGGCTTGAAGGCCACCCGCAGGACGATGTCTTCCCCGTTGCTGATGCCCCCCTGGATGCCGCCGGAGCGGTTGCTGCGGGTGCGCCAGCCGCTGGGGGTCATGTAGAACTCGTCGTTGTGCTGCTTGCCCGTCAGGTAGGTGCCGGCAAACCCCGAACCGATCTCAAACCCCTTGCTGGCCGGCAGCGACATCACCGCCTTGGCCAGGTCGGCCTCCAATTTGTCGAACACCGGGCAGCCCAGCCCGCGGGGCACATTGCGGGCCACACATTCCACCACTCCCCCGAGAGAATCTCCTTCCCGCGCCGCTGCTTCAATTTTTTCAATCATCGCCGCCGCCGCGGCTGGATCGGGGCAGCGGACGATGTTGGCCTCCACCTGCTCTGCAGTTACCGAGCTGGGATCCACCTGGGCCTCTACGTCTTGGACCCGCTGCACATAGGCCAGGATCTCTACCCCTGCTGCCAGGCGCAGGATCTTCTTGGCGATGGCCCCGGCGGCCACCCGGCCAATGGTCTCCCGCGCCGAGGCCCGCCCTCCCCCCTGCCAGTTGCGGATGCCGTACTTGGCCTGGTAGGTGGCATCGGCATGGGAAGGGCGGAAGGTGGTGGCCATCTCGCTGTAGTCCTGGGGGCGGGCGTCCTGGTTGCGCACCAGGATGTGGATGGGCGTGCCCAGGGTAAAGCCCTGAAAAACGCCGGAGAGGATCTCGCAGCGATCGGCTTCCTGGCGGGGAGTTGTGATGTGGCTCTGGCCGGGACGGCGCCGATCCAGCTCCGCCTGGATGTCGGCCTCGCTCAAGGGCAGCCGCGGCGGGCAGCCGTCCACCACCACCCCCACCGCCCCCCCGTGGGACTCGCCGTAGGTGGTGACGCAAAACAAGACGCCGAAGGAGTTGCCGTTGGCCATGGGATCCCTGAGCAAGAAGCTGCCCGCTCGCAGG
Organism: Thermostichus sp. OS-CIW-20; assembly: GCF_054061455.1. NCBI lineage: Bacteria > Bacillati > Cyanobacteriota > Cyanophyceae > Thermostichales > Thermostichaceae > Thermostichus > Thermostichus sp. OS-CIW-20. Next base: position 6,777 of record NZ_JBSSEF010000001.1, on the reverse strand, counting down.
CGGCTGGGAGAGACTGTCTTCTATTCTGCACCAGAAGGCTTGCGGACGACGCGGTGCAACTGACGGCAGCCGGCAATCCCCCGCAACACCAGGTGGGGATCCCAGCGCAGCTCTGCGTCAAGGGGCCGCAGGTGGGGGTAGAGTAGCTCGCCATCGCCGCCGGTTACTAGCAGCGGGCCTTGGGGAAAGCGGCGGCGCCAGTCGGCCAGAAAATCCCGCAAGCCGGCCAGCAGGGTATGAAGAATGCCGCTGCGGATGGCGGCCCCAGTGTTCCTGGCCCAGCGGGGGGGTATGGGAGCGCCGGGATCCCACTCCACTTTGGGCAGCCGGGCGGTGTGGTCGGCCAGCGCCTGCGCCTGCAACCCCAGGCCGGGCAGGATCGCTCCTCCCACCAGGGATCCCTCGGCGTCAGCTCCCGTCAGGGTCAAGGCGGTGCCGGCGTCGATGACCAAGCAGGGCCAGCCGTAGCGGATCCCGGCGGCCCACAGAGCCAGTGCCCGATCCAGCCCCAGCCCGGGATAGGGATCCCGCAGCGGCACCTGGGAGAGCTCAAGGCAATGCACCCAGGGGGATCGGGGCGGCAAAGGGGCAGAGCCAACGGCAGCTAGCCACAGCTCCGTCTCTTCTGGCCAGGATAGGGGTTGGTGGGCGGGAAACTGCTCCACCTTCACCAAGCTCTCGCCAGCAAACCAGCCCCAGCGCACGTGGGTGTTGCCCACCACGGCGGCCAGCCACCGCTCTGCCTCAGAACTCATGCAACAGCTCCGCCTCCACGCGAAACAGCTCCACCGGCTGATCGGCAGGGATCCCGGCCAATTGCTTGGCGGTGGAGAGCTGCCAGGCCGTCGTCAGAGCCTCTCCGGGCAGCAACACCGCCCCCCGTGTCCCCGCGCGAATGAACAGGCCCATGCGGGTGGGATCCACCTGCTCCAGAGAGGGGATGGGCACCACCCGTCGCACGATGGCCACCTGAATAGAAGCCGACTCCAGCTCGCCGGGTTGCAGGGGCCGATAGCGCCAGTCGCGAGTAACAGCCCCCACCGCCGCCCGGATGGTGGCCCTGGCCAGATCCTCGCCGCCGGGATCCAAGCTGCCCCAACAGCCGCGGGGCCGTCCCTCCCTGGTCACCGTAACAAAAACTCCCGCCGGGCGCCGCCAGTGGGGCGGGATCTCTTCTGGAGCAGGCAGCACCTGGCCAGTGGCGAAGTAGTGGGCGATGGCCTGCCGCGCCAGGGCCGGCAGCGTCTTGGGCAAGGGTTGCGGCTGGACGGGAGCAGGGATCCCCTCCGTCCCGCCGTTGCGGGGCAAGGCGCCTGCCGGGGAACTCGTGGCCGGGGACGGGATCCCGCCAACGCGCCCAGAAACCTCTGGCCGGGATCCGGCCAGCAGCCCTAGCCCTGCCCCCAGAAACAAGGCCAGCAGGCTGAGCGATCGAATGGCAAAGGTGGACACGAGCTGAGGATCTTGCCAACCCAACTCTAGGCTAGGCTATGCCCCCGCTGCTGCAAGTACTTGAAAACGGTGTTCAGATCCTTGTCGCCCCGCCCAGAGCAATTGACCACTACCCGCTGCTGGGGACCAAGCTGAGGGGCCAGGGTCTTCAGGTAGGCCAGGGCGTGGGCCGTCTCCAGGGCGGGGATGATCCCCTCCAGGCGCGACAGCAGCAGCAGCGCCTCTACCGCCTCGTCGTCGGTAACGGCGTAGTACTCGGCTCGCCCAATTGCTTTTAAGTAGCTGTGCTCCGGCCCCACGCCGGGGTAATCCAAGCCGGCGCTGATGGAATGGGCCTCCTGCACCTGGCCTTCTTCATCTTGCAGCAGGTAGCTCATGGCCCCGTGCAAGACCCCAATGCGACCGCGGCTAAGAGTAGCAGCGTGGCGGGAGGTGTGCAAGCCCTCCCCGGCAGCTTCGATGCCGATAAGCCGCACTTGGGGATCCTGAACAAACTCGTTGAACAACCCCAGGGCATTGGAGCCGCCGCCCACACAGGCCAGCAGCACGTCCGGCAGGCCTCCCCATTTCTCTTGGCACTGCTGCCGCGTCTCCTGGCCGATGATATCGTGAAAGGTCCGCACCAGCTTCGGGTAGGGGTGGGGTCCGGCCACCGTGCCGATGACGTAGTGGGTGGTCTCCACGTTGGTTACCCAGTCGCGGATGGCCTCGGAGAGGGCATCTTTGAGGGTGGCCGTGCCGGATTCCACCCCCCGCACCTCAGCGCCCAACAGGCGCATCCGCTGCACGTTGGGGGCCTGCCGCTCCATGTCCAGCGCCCCCATGTAGATGACGCATTCCAGGCCAAAGCGGGCGCACACCGTTGCCGTGGCCACCCCATGTTGGCCGGCGCCGGTCTCGGCGATGATCCGCCGCTTGCCCATGCGCACCGCCAGCAGCACTTGGCCGAGGGCGTTGTTGATCTTGTGGGCGCCGGTGTGGTTGAGGTCTTCGCGCTTGAGGTAGATCTGGGGGCCGCCGTAGTGCTCGGTAAGCCGCTGGGCAAAGTAAAGGGGACTGGGCCGACCAACAAAATCCCGCAACAAGCTGTGGAACTCGGCGCGAAACTCGGGATCCCGCCAATGCTGCTCAAAGGCTTCCTCCAGCTCCGTCAGGGCGCTCATCAGGGTTTCCGGCACAAAACGGCCCCCAAAGGGCCCAAACCGGCCCCGAGGATCCGGACGCACCTGCGGGTCAAGGGGATCCCAGGTGGCAGGGGCAGCAAGAGGAGTTGAGGTCATGGCAAATGGATTGGCGCGGGCTTGACAGCCGGCAATAGGAGACAAGTTTCCCTATTCTACAGAAGATGGAAACTCGGGAAGGCCACTGTCCAAGCTATCTTATTTGCCGCCCTGGATGGTGGGATCCCGCCGAAATCACCTTTGAACAGGGGGCTTCCAAGGATTTTTACGATCAGGCCGTCCGATTTTGGGGGCGGCCTTTATGGACAAGCATCTGCAAGAGTTGCTCCAGCAAGAAGATCAAAAGCGCAGGGACGAAGAGCTGCGCCGCACCTATGCCCTTTCTCAAAAGTCTCAGGGAGCGGCAGTCTTTTTGTCGTTATTGCTGGCTTTTGCGGCCTACATTTATACGCGGCGATGGAAAGCGCTAATGATCTTTTTGGGGTGGTGTATTTTTGTCGGCGTGTTGTTTAGCGATGAAGAAGGAGAAGTTTCTCTCCCTGGACTTTTTCTGGCCTCCACCTGGGCAGCGGTGGACAACTGCGCCGCCATCCAGCGAGCTAGAGAAAAAATTGAACTGCTACGCTCCGGGCAAAGCCCCGATAGCAACCGGCAGACTTAATCGACCTCAAATCAACAAGCTGGAAACCCTTCCTTACTCCCCTCTCCCTGTGGGAGAGGGGCTGGGGGTGAGGGATCCCTTTGCCAGCAGCAGGTTAGGACAAGGGAGCCTAGAATGGCCGCAGATCCGAGGAAACCAAAACCATGAAGCCTGCTGCTTGCCTAGCCTGTCTGCTCGCCGGTCTCCTTGGGGGGGAAGGGATCCCGGCCCTGGCCTCACCCGCTCTTTTGGTGCTGGCCCAGTCCGGCTTTCAGCCCTACATCAATGTCCGCTTTGGCTATCGCCTCGACTATCCGGCTGATTTTGTCCCCCAAGGGGAATCCGACAGCGGCGACGGCCAGGTGTTCATCGGCAAAGAGGGGGCCGAGCTGCGCGTTTGGGGTGGGTACAATATTCTTCAAGCAACGCCCGCCAGCGCCCTGCAAGAGGAGCTGCAGCGCAGCCGGGAAAGCCGACGCCGGGTTACCTATCAAGTTGCCGGTCGGGATTTTTTCGTGGTCTCCGGCTACGAGCCAGACGGCCAGCGGATTTTTTACCTCAAAAAGCTCGTCAGCCCCTCTCTAGAGGCTGGCTTTGAATTGGTCTATCCGGCCAGCCGGCGCGAGCGCTACGACCGGGACGTGGAAGCCATAGCCCGCTCCCTGCGCTTTGTGGATCCCTGACCCAGGCCCAAGTTGGGGCATGATCGTAGGGATCCCTGGCAAAACCCCATGGCCGAGAGACCGCTGGACAGTTGGCTGCGGGAACGGATGCAAGCCGTTGGCCTCTCCTCTTGGCAGGCTCTGCAAGCCCGGGCGGGGATCAGCCGCCGCGCCCTCGATCAGGTGCGCCAAGGGCAGTGGGGATCCCTGCGCCTGGAGCAACTGCAGAAGCTGGCTGCCGCTTTAGAGTGGGAGTTGGGATCCCTGCTTGGCGGTGGCGACCCTAGTCCAAGGGGCTCGAACACTGCAGAAGCGATCTTTTCCCTGCTGCAGCCGCTGCTGACCAGCTACCCCACCGTCCGCGAGATTGCCCGGCGCAAGCCCGATTGGCCGGCCCAAAACGTGACGGCCCTCTTCCGGTCGCTGGATGCCCTGCTGCAGCAGTGGGGGTATGAAGCCATCGGCAGCCCTCTTGAGTCCGTCCCCTTCGACCCGCAACTGCACCAGCCGGATCAGCCGGACATTCGGCCAGGGGATCCCGTCTACATCCGCTTTGTCGGCTACCGCCGGAAAGACTACATCCTCTGCCCGGCCAAAGTCAGCCGCTCGCTGCCCGGAGGATTGAGCTGATGGCACCTGTCCCCAAAGCAACGCTGGCTATCGATTTCGGCACCAGCAATACTGTGGTGGCAGTTTGGGATCCCGTCCAAGAAGCGCCCCGCCTGCTCAGCTTTCCCGGCCTTTCCCGCCCGGGCTACTCGGCCATTCCCAGCCTGGTCTATGTCAAGGGAAAAGGCCAGCTCTTGGTGGGGGAAACGGTGCGGGCCGGGCGTTGGGGGGCAGTGGAGCCGCAGCGGCTGTTTCAGGGCTTCAAGCGGGATCTGGTGGCGGAGTTTGTCCCCCCACCGCGGATTCTCGATGGGGAGCGCTACGACGCCGAGAGGGTGGCTCAGGCTTTTTTGCAGGCGGTGATGGAAGCCGTCCAGCAAGAATACCTGCAGCCGCAACAGGTGGTGTTTACCGCTCCCGTCGGCTCCTTTGAGCGCTACTTGAACTGGCTGCGGGGGGTGGCCGGGGATCCCGTTCAAATTGTGGACGAGGCCACTGCCGCTGCCCTGGGCTATGCGGTCGGCCAGCCGGGATCCGTGGTGCTGGTGGTGGATTTCGGCGGCGGCACCCTGGATCTCAGCCTGGTGCGCACCCTTGCCCCCCAGCCGGGCAACCCCGTCCTCAAGGCAGAGGTGATCGCCAAGGCCGACGCCTACGTGGGCGGGGTGGATATCGACATCTGGATAGCCGAATACCTGCTGGGTCAACTGGGGCTGAGCCGGCAGCAGCTGGGGGCCCTGAGCTGGATGACGCTTTTGGAGCAGGCAGAACAGCTCAAGATCGCCCTTTCTGCCCAGCCGGAGGCTGTGGGCAGTTGGTTCGACGACGAGACTCTAACTGCCTATGAGCTGCGCTTGAATCGGCAGGCGCTGGAGGAGATTTTAGAAACCCACCAGCTCCTCGACCAGATCCGCCAGTGCCTAGACGAGGTGCTGCTCAGCGCCCAGGCAAGGGGAGTGGGCAAAAGCCAAATTGAGCAGGTGCTCCTGGTGGGAGGCAGCTCCCAACTGCCGGCAGTCCAAGAGCTGCTCCGCTCCTACTTCGGCAAAAAGAAAGTCCGCTGCGAGCGCCCCTTCGACGCCGTGGCCCTGGGCGCTCTGCAGGTGGGCCGCCAGGTCAAGCTCGAGGATCGCCTGCACCACAGCTACGCCATCCGCCTCTGGGATCCCTGGCAAAAAAGTTACATCTACTATCCCCTCTTCGAGCGGGGCAGCCCCTACCCTTGCCGACGCTCCGAGCCCTTGATCTTGCAGGTGGCCAACGATGGCCAGACCGAAATTCGACTCGATGTGGGGGAAGTGGCCCAGGTGGCCCAGGCCGAGGTGGTCTATGACGAGCTGGGGCGCATGAGCAGCCGCCAACTTACCCGACAAACCGATTTTCGATCCCTGGGTGCTGAGCCGGCTTGTCTGGCCCGCCTGCAGCCCCCAGGTCGGGCAGGAGAAGATCGCCTCAAGGTGGAATTTGCCGTCGATGCCTCGCGGCGGCTGTTGGCCACTATCTTCGACTTGCAAACCCAGCAGCTTTTGGTAGAAGCCCAGCCCGTAGCCACCCTGAGTTAGAGAAAGGCACTCAGCTTCTTTATCGCGCCAAAACCCAAACAGTGCCGCCTGGCCCTTCTCCCCCCTGGGAGAGGGGCTGGGGGTAGTCGCAATGGCAGCGTGGAGCGCTTGGGCGGATCCCTTGTTGAACAATCGCCTATTTTGCTGTAAAGCGCGGGGGAAAAGTCTTAAGCTCATCCAGAATGACTGTATATCCCGTGCAGTGGCTTTGTAATGACTTGACAGATATAGTCATCATTAAATAGATGCAACGTTTCTCTACGTCGTTATTGCTACGCAACGCTGTCGCGAAGGCGCCGGCAGCGCGAAGCACTATCTCTAGCTCCCCTCTCCCCCTGGGAGAGGGGCTGGGGGTGAGGGCCGACTCCCCTGAGCTCAATCTCTCAAGAATTAGCAACGACTGGCCCTACTGCTGACAGGTAAACTAGCTTCCCGTCGTAGAACAGCGCTGAGCCTTGGTCGCCTTGCTGCGAGTCTGCCCGGTACTGATACATTTACGCTGAACACTGCTGAGCATTACTGCTCAGCGGTGAAGCGATAGCATTCTGTCCGTTTCCGTTGTTACTACGCGATGCCGACGCGACCGCGCTACTCGGACGGAGTCCAAACAGAAAGGCGGTATCCCGCAAAGCCCTGAGCATAACGCCCAGAGCGCCTTGCCAATCTCGTGG